>CAJXHR010000031.1 GCA_913054525.1 uncultured bacterium
AAGCGGGAATAAGATGAACATTGCAAAGGCAACGCTCGAAGCGCTAAAGAGTATTAAAAACGTTCAAAAATTAGACAGAAAGAAAGCAATAAAAAAAGATAATAAAAAAGATGCAGATACATCAACTAAAACCGAAAAATAAAAAAACTCGTAAGCGTATAGGCAGAGGCGGCAAACGTGGTACGTATTCGGGAAAGGGCATGAAGGGCCAGAAATCCCGGGCAGGCAAGCGTATCCGTCCGGCATTGCGCGATTTTATACAGAAAATTCCAAAGTTGCGGGGAGTGCGTTCTTCGCGTTACAAGAAGCAGGGCGTGAAGCAATTTCGAGTTATTTATCGGATAGTAAATCTGGATGTTTTGGATAAAAATTTCAAAGACGGAGAAACAGTCTCTCCCAAAACATTGCTTGATAAGAAATTAGTGCGTAGAATAAAGGGAAGAATGCCGGCGGTAAAGATACTGGGCAATGGGGACCTGAAGAAAAAATTAAACTTTGAGGGCGTAGAGATGTCAAAACAAGCAAAAACATATGTTAGGTAAAATTTTACTTCTATTCAAAATTCCCGAGCTTCGCAAGAAGATTCTATTTATCCTGATGGTTTTTGGCATCTTTCGGCTGGCCGCAAATTTGCCGATTCCCGGAGTAGACCAGGAGCGGCTGGACGCGTTTTTCGGGGGAAATCAGATATTTGGACTTTTGAATATTTTTTCCGGAGGCGCGCTTGAACAGCTTTCGATCGTCATGTTGGGGCTTGGGCCATTCATTACTTCAACCATTATCTTGCAGCTCATGACTATGGTATTTCCCAAGCTCAAAGAGATGTATCAGGAGGAGGGAGAGCAGGGCAGGCAAAAGTTTAATCAATACGGAAGGATGCTGACCGTGCCATTGGCAGGGCTTCAGGGATTCGGGTTTATTACGCTTTTAACGCGCCAGGGTGTCATAGATCCGCTTGGCGGGTTTGGGATGCTGACTACTCTCGTGACAGTCACCGCGGGAGCTGTATTTTTGATGTGGCTCGGTGAGCTCATATCCGAAAAAGGAATTGGAAACGGCATTTCCCTTATGATTTTTGCCGGGATTGTGGCAAGCGTTCCTCTTTCCATACGACAATTAATTGTTACCTTTACCGCGGACCAGTTGCCGCTAATCATAATATTTTTCGTACTTGCTATTGTGATTATAGCCGGCGTTATTACGGTGAACGAAGCGAGGCGGAATATTCCCGTTTCGTATGCAAAACGTGTGAGAGGCGGCCGTGTGTATGGAGGCGTATCGACTTTTCTTCCTTTAAATCTTAATCCCGCGGGCGTTATCCCCATAATATTTGCGCTATCCATAATGCTTTTCCCGGGGATGATTGCCAGTTTTATGAGCGGCGCGACCGCGATTTGGGCTATCAAGATTGCAAATTTATTTAATGCTTTTTCCTCAAATACATGGATGTACGGCTTTTGCTACTTTTTCCTTGTGGTGCTCTTCACTTATTTTTATACAGCAGTTACATTTAATCCCGATAATATCGCAAATAATCTCCAGAAGCAGGGAGGGTTTGTGCCCGGGATCAGGCCGGGTAAGCCCACAGCGGCGCACCTCCACTATATCCTCAACAGGACCCTGCTTATAGGCGCTTTATTTCTTGGGACTATTGCGGTACTTCCTTCGATCATACAGGGGGCTACGGGTATTGGCGCCTTTACATTTCTTATAGGGGGCACCTCAATCCTGATAGTCGTGTCGGTGGTGCTGGAAACAATACGCCAGATAGAAGCGCAGTTAGTTATGAGAGAATATGAAGGTTTCTAAAAAGTTCAAAACCAGGGCCTTACACGCTTCGTATGTTCCCAAGGGCCCCGATTTCTCCAGGGCCGTGCCTTTATATCAGAGTGTTGCCCACGTTTTTCGGGATACAAAACATGCCGCGGATCTTTTTGCGGCGAAGGAGGAAGGATTTATCTACAGTCGGATTAATAATCCGACTGTAGATGTTTTTGAGCGCCGAATGGCGGATCTGGAGGGAGCAGAAGCGGGCCTTGCCATGTCTTCGGGTATGTCTGCCGCGTTTATGATAGCGGCGCATTTAGCCAAAAGCGGGGATGAGATTGTAAGCTGCGATAGAGCATACGGAGGCACTTTTCATCTTTTCCATGATACCCTGCCTCGTTTTGGTATAAAGGTAAATTTTGTTGAAAATCCTCATGATATAAAATCTTGGAAATCCGCAATCACAAAGAAAACAAAATTTCTTTTTGTAGAGACCCCTTCAAACCCTCAGATGGAGGTGTTTGATATTGCCGCGCTCGCAGAAATTGCCCACAAAAATAAACTTCCCCTTGTTGTGGATTCTACTATCGCGACCCCGGCGCTTCAGCGGCCGGTTGAGTTTGGAGCAGATATTGTGATGCATTCTGCGACAAAGTATATTTGCGGCAACGGCACAGCGCTTGGCGGAATTATTTTGGGCAAGAAGAAGATGATAGACGGTATCAGATGCGGCGTATACCGCGATATAGGTCCTTCCATGGCGCCGTTTAACGCGTGGCTTTTTATATTGGGCCTTGAGACGTTGTCGTACAGGATGGAAGCGCACTCTCAAAACGCCCTCCAGGTTGCACAGTTTCTGGAAGAGCATCCAAAAGTTGAAAAAGTTTATTATCCGGGTTTGGAGAGTTCATCTTTTAAGCCGTTAGTTGATAAACAAATGTGCGGGATGGCAAGCTCTCTCATGGCATTTGAGGTAGCAGGCGGGCGCAAGAATGGCATTACTTTTATAGAATCTTTAAAGCTTGTATCGCACCTTGCCAACCTCGGGGATAATAAGACCCTGGCGATTCATCCCGCTTCGACCACTCATCAACAGCTCTCGGCAAAAGATTTGAAAAAAGTCGGAATTTCAGATACAATGATTCGTATGTCCATCGGCCTGGAAGATGCCGAGGACATCATTTACGACATAAACCAAGCGCTAAATAAGATATGAGTCCCAAAATAGTAATTATCTTAGGCACATCCGGCTCCGGCAAGGGCACACAAGCAAAACTCGTACAAGAAAAATTGGGATTGGGCTATGTCGGCTCCGGCGATCTTTTGCGTATCCGTAGCGCCGTTGACGATTTTTCCGGAAGAAAATTAAAAAAAGTGATGAATGAAGGGGGCTTTGCGCCGAGCGCCGTAATATTTAAGCTCTGGATAGATAAGTGGGAAGATATGAAAAATATCCCCGAATTTTCGGGGTTTATAATAGACGGCTCTCCAAGAAAATTGCTTGAAGCAATGCTTATCGATCAGAGCCTGGAGTGGTATGAATGGAGAGATGTTAAAGTGGTGTTTGTTGATGTATCCAGAGAGGAGGCCTTTTCCCGGCTGTCAAAACGTATGCGCGAAGACGATACGCCCAAGGCCATAAACAGTCGCCTTGATTTGTTTGAAAAAGAAGTCATGCCGGTTGTGAAGTATTACGAAAAATTAAACCGGCTTATTAGAATAAAAGGCGAACAAGGCATTGAGAGCGTTCATAAAGATATAATGAAAGCGATCGCATAAAATCGGAAAACCCGGAGGCGTCTGGCATGTCGAATGCGAAGAATTTTGTTTTGCTTGGCTCGTCGGGATCGGGCAAAGGTACGCAGGCAAAGCTGCTCGTTGAGAGGTTTGGCAATCTTCATCATATTTCGACAGGAGATCTTTTCAGAAATCTTGCGGCCGCAAATACCTTTGTATCGGAAAGAGTCGCCGGTATTTTGAGGGAAGGAGGATTCCCTCCGGATGATTTGGCGGAAGCGCTTCTGATAAACGCAATATCGTTCAGAGTGCGCGGGGGCGAGGGTTTTGTACTGGACGGATTCCCCAGGACCAAGCCGCAAGTGGGAGTGCTGGATAGGTTTTTGAATTTTTTGAATGTAAAAGACGATACATTTTTTGTTCTTATAGATGTATCAAGGCCGGAGGCATTCAAGCGGATGATGGAGCGCGGGAGATCGGACGACTCCGAGGATCCTATAAATAGCCGCCTTGATTTGTTTGAAAAAGAAGTTATGCCGGTTGTGAAACGCTACAAGAGAGAAAATAGATTAATACTCGTAAACGGCGAGCAGAATGCCTTGGATGTGCATAGGGGTATAATATCAAAATCCCGCTAGTCGGATGAACTAGCGGGATTTATTTTGTCTTTTTTTCCTGCGCTCTCTATATTTTTTAAGCCTGATGGCTTCTGTCGTAGTGCCAAGTGCTCTTGTTTTGATTTCCTCGGGAGAGGTAGCGCCCATAGAAAACACATGCTTTATTAGTTCCGGGAATGCCATGAAATTGCAAGCTGGAGGCAGAAGCACTTCGCGAACATTTTTTCGGGGCGTAGCGAATGTCCAGCCGGAATATGGCATGGGCGATGTCGGATAGTAGCACCTTATCTCTTCTTCTCCGTCAGTCATGACAGAGCCCATATGTACGCAGTATAAGAATATTTCAGGCGCGAATCTGACCCGTACCACCCTATTTTTGTCTATACCTTCGGGGTTCTTTTTGAAAGTATCAAGGAAATCCTTAACGACGAAATATATATTTTTTATTATCGGAATATGAGAGGGAATCGTTTCTAGGGAGTTTATGAGCTTTTTCCCCCGGTCGTATTTGGTGAGGCGGTCAACAGCAAGACCCGTTAAATACAGAATAAGCATTGCCAGAATAAAGCCGCCGGGGACAGAAATTTTTTCATTGGTTACCGAACTTATCAGAGGACTGAATATTTTTCCTACAAAGCTAACTACAAACCCCGAAATTACCCATATGGCGCCGAAAGGAAATATGATAATTAGCCCTATGCCGATTTTGTTCTTGATATGATTGCCAAATCCCTGTATTATTCTGGATATGCGAGATTTTGTGCGTCCCATAGCAATGCTCCAGTGTATTTTTTTATAAAATTGCTAGCCGTACACTAGCATGTAATGAAAGTTTTTTAAAGTGATAATTATAAAAACAAAAGAAGAAATAGAGCTTATGCGCGAGAGCGGCCGGATTGCCGCGGAGATATTGGGCAAGGTGCAGGAAGCGGTAAAGCCGGGAGTTGCGACTGAAGAATTAGAGAAGCTTGCAGAGGAGCTTATTGTTTCGCGTGGAGTGAGTTCCGCGTTTCGCGGTCAGCCAAGCGGTAAAAACGGGGAGCTTTATCCTGCGGTGCTTTGCACATCAGTGAATAGTATTGTTGTACATGGCTTGCCATCCGGTTACAAACTCCAAAACGGAGATATTTTGGGGTTGGATTTCGGAGTTGCGTATAAAGGTTGGTATTCTGATCTTGCTGTTACAGTGCCTGTGGGAGAAGTTAGCGACGAGGCGCGCCGGCTTATTGATGTTACAAAACGCGCGCTTCGGCAGGGGCTGAAGAAGGTTCATCCCGGAAATACTACGGGAGATATTGGCAATACTATGCAGCGATGGGTGGAGTCGCGCGGGTTTGAGGTTGTGCGGGATTTGTGCGGGCATGGCATAGGCAGGGAACTCCACGAAGAGCCGCAAGTGCCTAATTTTGGCAAGCGCCACAAAGGAGAAGTGCTCAAGGAGGGGATGGTCATAGCCATAGAGCCAATGGTGACAACCGGCTCATGGGAGCTTGTTCATTCTTCGGATAATCAGGGCTTTGAAACAAAAGATAAGTCCCTCTCCGCTCACTTTGAGCATACGGTTGCAGTGACGAGGGATGGATATGAAGTGCTGACAGTCGGATGATAATCGCCCCGCAGTTGTGGGGCGATTTTTTTATTTTGTGATATACTGGGAGTAATGGCAAAAACTAAAGAAATTTATTTGTCTATTGTTATTCCCGCGTACAATGAAGAAAAGCGCATTGGGGCGACTCTGCTTGCGATAGATAAGTATATGGAAAAACAGAAATACGCGTACGAGATTTTGGTTGTAAGCGATGGCTCAACAGACAAGACCGTAGATGTTGTGCAAAAGTACAAACAGCTTGTAAAAAATCTTGAGGTGATTGATAATTTAGAGAATAAGGGCAAGGGGGGTGTTGTGCGGCAGGGGATGTTAGCGGCACGGGGAAAGTACAGGATTTTTATGGACGCGGATAACTCTACAGCCGTGGATCACGTCGAGAAAATGTGGCCGTTTTTTGAGAAAGGATATCACATCGTCATTGGTACGCGCGACTCCAAGGACGCCAAGGGCTCCGTACAAGCTGTGAAGCAGCCGCTTCACAGGATCCTTATAGGAAACGCGGGTAATCTTTTGATACAGCTTTTAGCCGTTCCCGGCATTTGGGACACGCAATGCGGCTTTAAAGGTTTTTCGGATAAGGCGGTGGAAGATATTTTTCCTCGCCTTAAAATAAATAGATGGGGATTTGACATAGAGATTTTGGCAATCGCAAAGCGCCTGGGCTACAAAATAGGCATATTCCCGGTCTATTGGGAGAATGATCCGAAGAGCCATGTTAAATTTACGGGATATCTGAATACGTTCCGGGAATTATTTATAATAAGGTGGAATTTGTGGCGTAACAAGTATGGCATCAAAAGGAAAAAATAAAAACGGGATAGTTTCAGAGTTGCGGAGAGACCTTGTTACCGGCAACTGGATTGTGGTGGCAAAAGGCAGGGGGGCCAGGCCCCATGCCGGGAATCGGGAGAAGGAATCGGAAAATCCTATCAAAACATGTCCATTTGAAGACCCAAAGGCCTCGGGAAACGAGGACCCTCTTTTGATTTATAAGGATGGAGAGGACTGGTCGCTTCAGGTTATTCCAAACAAGTACCCGGCATTTGCCGGCGGCCAATGCGGAGTGATAACAAAATCCGGTCCCTATTCTGTGCAGGATGGCCGAGGGTTTCATGAGGTGATAATTACGCGGG
>CAJXHR010000032.1 GCA_913054525.1 uncultured bacterium
ATACACGCGCGGCATTGGCAGGCCCGCGGTTATAGAAAGGTTTTCTATAATCCTATATAGCTCCGGCGCATCTTCCTTTTTTATCGGCTTTGCATGGCTCATGCGAAGCACGAGCTTATCGGACCACCAATATGAACCGACGCTCATCAATATGCTGAATATCACCGCGATATATAAAATACTGGGACTTCCGAACCAATAACTCATAAACCATCCGAACCCGATTATAAAAAACAAAAAGACCGTAATAAGCAGCCATGTTTTGCGAATATTAGAATCCTTGTGAGAGTAGAGAGTGGCCATTAAAACTTAACTTCCGGCACTTCGCGCTCTTCCTCCACTTGCACCTCAAAAAGTTCTGCCTGTTTAAATCCGAACATTTTTGCGATAAAGTTTGCCGGGAACGATTCGATTTTTGTATTCAGCGACATAACATTGTTATTGTAAAATCTTCGCGAAGCCATAATCTTATCCTCTGTGTCGCGAAGCTCGCGCTGAAGCTCCACGAAATTTGCGGATGCTTTAAGATCGGGGTAATTTTCCGAAACCGCAAACAGCGTCTTGAGCGCACCCGTGAGCATATTTTCAGACTCCTGCACATCATGCTGATTTTGCGCGGCAAGCGTTGCGGTGCGCGCTTTTGTCACTTCCTCGAGCACTCCCCGCTCATGCGCCATATAACCCTTCACCGACTTAATAAGATTCGGAATAAGATTGTGCCTGCGCTTGAGTTGTACATCGATGTCAGCCCACGCCTCTTTCATCCGGTTTCGCAAGCGAACAAAGCCGTTGTATGTAAACACAAGCCAAAGAACAATAAATACTGCAATGGCTATAGTGATATAAGTTATATTCATAAGTTTGAAATAAACGGCTAAATAAATGGCTAAATGGCTTAGCCATTTATTTAGCCGTTTATTTTGGCTTAATTATATGGTCTTATTATACTATTTTTTCACAAAATGAAAAGCCCCTAAGTGGGGCTTTTCATTTACAGCATTAGTAATCCATTCCTCCCATTCCCATTCCGCCTCCCATACCGCCGGGCATACCACCCGGCATTCCCCCGCCTTTTTCTTCCTTTTCGGGAAGCTCGGAGACGATTGCTTCGGATGTTAGAATCATCCCTGCGGCAGAAGCCGCGTTTTGAAGCGCTGAGCGGACTACCTTTGTAGGGTCAACAACTCCAAGCGCTTTCAGATCGCCGTATTCTCCGGTTGCCGCATCGAATCCATAATTTGCTTTTGCTTTTTTAACTTCAGCAACCACGACCGATCCGTCTTCGCCTGCGTTCTCTGCGATTTGGCGAAGCGGAGCCTCGAGAGCACGCTTCAGTATCGAAATTCCAACCTTCTCTTCTCTTCCCAATCCACGTATACCTTCAAGTGCGGAAAGCGCGCGAATAAGCGCCACTCCGCCTCCGGGTACTATCCCCTCTTCCACAGCCGCGCGAGTTGCCGCAAGCGCATCTTCTATTTTATCCTTTTTCTGCTTCATTTCAACTTCAGTCGCAGCTCCTACCTTGATAACAGCTACGCCGCCGGCGAGCTTTGCAAGACGCTCCTGCAATTTTTCTTTATCAAAATCAGAATCGCTCTGCTCAAGCTGAAGCTTAATCTGCCTAACTCGTTTTTCTATTTCGATCTTTGTTCCTTTTCCGCCGACAATTGTCGTATTCTCTTTTGTAGCGACAATTTTGTGAGCTTGTCCAAGCGCGGTAATTTCCGCATTTTCAAGCTTCAGGCCTATTTCCTCGGAGATAAGATCCGCGCCTATTACAGTCGCTATATCAGAAAGCATTTCTTTCCTTCGATCGCCGAAGCCCGGAGCTTTGATGGCGAGAGTGTTGAATACTCCACGCAGCTTATTCACAACGAGCGTTGCAAGCGCTTCGCCCTCTACTTCTTCCGCAATTATCACAAGGTCTTTTTTACCGAGCTTTGCCAATTTTTCCATCAAGGGCACGATGTCACTGATTGAAGAAATTTTTTGATCAGTAACGAGTATATAAGGATCGTCAAACACCGCTTCCATGCGCTCAGCATTTGTGACCATATAAGGAGAAATATATCCCTTATCAAACTGCATTCCCTCGAGAAGCTCTTTGGACAGACCAAACGTCTGGGATTCTTCTACGGTGACTACGCCGTCTTTGCCCACTTCGCTTATAACGTCCGCAATAAGGTCTCCCATATCCTTACTCTCGGCAGATATGGTCGCCACTTGCGAAATTTCTTCTTTTTTCCCGGAAATTTTTTCGGAAAGTCGCGCAAGTTCCTCAACCACCACTTCTACCCCCTTATCCAGTCCTCGTTTAATCGCAAGGGGGTTTGCGCCTGCTGTTACATTTTTAATGCCCTCGGCAACAATGCTTTGCGCAAGAAGCGTTGCTGTGGTGGTGCCGTCTCCTGCCACATCATTTGTTTTGTTCGCGACCTCTTTGACAAGCTCGGCGCCCATATTTTCCATCTTGTCGGGAAGATCAATCTCCTTTGCGATGGTAACGCCATCGTTCGTAATATGCGGCGATCCAAAGCCCTTGTCCAAAAGCACATTTCGGCCCTTGGGCCCCAAAGTAACTTTTACCGCATTTGCCAGCTTATCTACGCCGCGCTTGAGTGCTTGGCGCGCATCTTCTGAATATATTATTTGCTTAGCCATATTATTCTAAAATTGCCAAGATATCCTCCTCTTTGGCAACTAAATATTCTTTACCTTCGACTTTTACTTCATTTGGACCGTATTTGGAAAAGAGCACAGTGTCGCCCTTCTTAAGCTCCATCGGCACTCTCTGCCCCTTGAGATTTACGCGGCCGGGTCCAACAGCCACTACCTTGCCCTGCTCGGGCCTCTCCTTGGAAGCAGTATCAGGAAGTACAATTCCTCCTTTTGTCTTCTCATCTTCCTTCATTGCCTCCAGAATCACGTGATCACGCAATGGTTTTAACTTCATTTTCTTATAATCTAATTATAAATAATCTATACTTTATCAGAAGTGACCTTCGACTGATAATTTTAACCTACACTATATTATAGGAGTATATAAAAAATTGTCAATATGCTGTGCAAAATAAAAACCCCGCAAGTTATTGCGGGGCATAGGCCTTGAATTAGATGATATATCCTCACTCGAATAAATAAATGACGATGACTGCACTTGCAGTAAAAACTGCCGCAACTATCACAAACGCAGCCACAGAAACCTGGATCCATATTTTTGTCATATCGCTCATATCTCCCCTCCCATAACCTATGGAATTATTCAATGAACACAAAATAGAATAACATATCAAGACGTAAATAGTAAAATCTTGAAAAATTGTCACTATGTGGTATAAGGGAATGTGTACTTTTACAAAATTTTATAAGGAGGTGCTTCTAATGGCTAAGTTCTTTTGGAACCTAAGACACGGCCGTAGCCATGCCGGCAAAAACAGCGATCCCGAGCGCCTCTGCCTGATTCAAGACGCGCTCGCCATGCAGGAAATGTTTTTGAAGCGAAAAATACTGGGGGCGCCCCCCGATAACGAATACCAATTTCTTCTCTTTGTCGAACATAACCGTACATATGTATGCACGCAAAAAGACCAGGAGAGAATGAACGAGCTTGGCGACAACGCTAAACTATTTCGCCCGGATATGGCAAGCTCTAATCCTCCCCTTTATGTGCTCACCGAGAACCGGGGCGGATCTATCACATATCATGGCCCGGGCCAGCTTACCTGCTATATGATTCTTTGCGAGGAAGAGGTGGGAATAAAAAGCCCACATCAAATAGCTACAATCATCGATGAAGCAATCAAAGATTTTCTTTCTGAATTTGCGGTAACCGCCTATACCACCCAAGAGCTTTGCAAAATTACAAACCCCCGCATCCGCGAAAACCTTATTTCACACGGATTAATGAATGCTGATTCCAAAAATGAGAGCAGTATTCTAATGGCGGCTCAAGGCGTATGGGTTATTGACCGGGACGAGGCAAAAAAAATTGCTTCCAGGGGAATTCGGCGAGTATCCCACTCATATCCGGATGGCACCACAAAACATTTCCTGAAGTATGGTTTTGCGGTAAATCTTTCCACTGAACTGGAATATTTCGATCGTATATATCCTTGCGGCGAAGATATCCAAATGACCACGCTTGAGCAAATCGCCCAGGATTGTCCGCCGATTCACAAAGCGGCGCCTATGATGGCGGAAGCACTTATAAAATCTTTCCGCAAATTTACCAAAAAAGAATCTCATAAGCTAATATAAAAAGGCATCCTATTAGGATGCCTTATTTTATTACAAAATCCTGACTAAACAGCTCTCGAAATTCTTCAGAATCACTCTTGCTTTCTATGTACTGCTTTAGCGCGTTTACAAATTCAAGCGCGGGTACGCCGTCAAACAAACGATGGTCAAAGCTGAATGCTAGAGTCATATTGTAGCGGATATTAAAGTCCTCTTTCTTTTTTATCACACCCTTCATCAACATCGGATCAAACAACCGAATCAACTCGGAAATAAATTTGTCATCCGGGAATTGCTTTATAGCCCCCAGTACCAGTATCATGCCCGTCGGACGTTCTTTCCCGCTTGTTTCTTTGGTATACGGCACAATAGAATCGGGATTTTCTCCTCCCATCGCGCCCACATTATTCACCGTGAAGGTCAGGTCACGCAATTCGGACAATTTAATCTTTAGAATCATGGCCCGTTGAACTTTGTCGTGTGTTGCGAGCATAAGATCACGGAAGGATAGCGTCTCGGCATTTTGTATGACCGGGACCATCAATCCTTCTGGCGCCTGAATCGCGATGCCGACATTGACATGCTTAAATAAATAGGCGTCTTTTTTATCTTTATCCCAGTAGGCATTTATTATTCCGAATTTTTTCCGCTGGTCGTGCAACAATCTTGTCGCCATAAACATGAACAGCCCCGTAAAACTAAAGTCCGTGCCGGTATCCTCGCGCCAAGTTTCACGGCGCTCTCGATAAAATTTCCGCAAATTCGTTACATCAATTGTAATCGCGTCGCCGGCCTTAGGAATCTCTTCATGACTCTTGGCCATATAATGCGCAATAGCCTTGCGGATTGGCATCGCATTTAGCGGTTCGCGATCATCAAACACTTGCTCGGGTTCTGGCTGGACTCTTTCCTCGACGGACTGCTCCGCTACCATCTCCTCCACATCAGCACGCATGATACGGCCGCCAAGACCGGTACCTTCGACGGTGTTTATATCAATCCCCTGCTCGCGGGCTATTCTACGGGCCACAGGGGCAGCTCCAGCTCGCCTGGGTTCCTCCTCCGGATGAGACACCTCTTCGACGACCTCTACTTCTTTTGCGACCGGCTTCTCGGGGACTGTTTCCTCTGCGACGTCGTCGATCTCTATATAGCCGAGCTCGGGAAGAAGTATCCTGCCGAATGGCGTATCCTCTGATCTTGCAGGAAGCTCTTCTTCGTCTTTGGTAACGCCGACTTCCCATTCTTCGTCTTCTTGATATGTAATCGAAAATATTGTCCCGGTCCAGGCAGATTGCAGCTCCTCGGTAACCTTATCGGTTTCCACCTCCACAATAATCTCACCTTCGGTAACCGCATCTCCGGGTTTCTTTGCCCAGCTCTTTATCCTTGCGGAGATGAAATCATCTTCGGGATTGGTAATTCCCAAGCCCCTCAAACTTTCAATAAGAAAACCGAATTTTGCTTTCATTTCATCACCTACCTGTACTCCATACCCTCACGTATCGCATTCGCCAGCTTGCCGGACCGGTGCATAACCCGCCCTGTCTTTGTCACATAATAGGGCAAACGCGCCCAGACAAGCTCTTCGACGGATGGGGTGACCAAATCGCCCTCCATGCCCGCGCATACTATCTCTATCGCGTCATAAGTAAGGATATCTCCGAGAACTCCATTTTTGCCGACGAGCTTTGATCTTATATAGTGTCCCGCACCGGTAAATTCATCCGCGGCCTGCATTATCACGAGTCGACCGGTCTTCTTTACGGATTTCTTAATTGTTTCAAAGTCAGTGGGATAAACAGTTCGGAGATCTATTACCTCCGCATCTATTTTCTCGTCCTTTGCCAAAAAGTCGGCTTCGTTCTTTGCCGCAGAAACTGCTGCGGCACCATACGCGACAACAGTAAAGTCCTTGCCCGGGCGCACGATATTCGCCTTTCCAAAAGGAATAATATACGGCTCAACGGGCACATCCCTTGAAAACTCCGGCAAACTTGCCGCGGAAATCTCAAGGATAAGCGCGACTGGGCCATCGTAGTAATAGCAGGCGCGTACAAGACCTACAAGGTCATATGCGTTTGAGGGAAACAGTATTACAAGTCCCCTCGTGGGAAGAAGTTC
Organism: uncultured bacterium; assembly: GCA_913054525.1. Classification (GTDB taxonomy): domain Bacteria; phylum Patescibacteriota; class Minisyncoccia; order Spechtbacterales; family HO2-43-30; genus CAJXHR01. The sequence goes on from CAJXHR010000032.1 coordinate 6,361, forward strand.
GGCCTCTACATATCGCTCGTGATACTCTCCCGACCCGCCACTGCGCACAACGCCGCAGGGAAATACCGAGACAAACCTGAACTTCATTTTTCTCTGGTACCATTGGATGCCCGCGACTTTGATAAACTTTTGCGCCTCTGCTCCGAACCAGCCAAATTGAAACTCGGCAAACGGCTTTGAGCCGTAAAGCGCGCGTCCCCCCGCTGTCTCGATAATTGCGGATTCGGAAAGCGGAGCATTCCAGATCCTGGCAGGACCAAACTCGCCAATAAGGCCGTCCAATAGATTAACCTTTCCTTCTTCT
>CAJXHR010000033.1 GCA_913054525.1 uncultured bacterium
ATCTTTTCATTGTCTTTTTCCTTCAGCATTTTATTTTTAAGGGACAATAAATTCCATATACACCATTGTTATCTAATTGACAAGATTGGTATGTAGGATATACTATAAGGCTCTTTGAAATTTTAAAATCGAGATGGCAGGAAAGGTGAGTCCATGAAAAGAATCGCATTGATAGTTTCTGTATTTTTTATATTGCCTGCATTTTTAGCATGCACAAGTGCGGCTTCCGTTCCCGTACAGACAAGCACAGAAAAAGACAAAGTAACAGAACAGAAGCAAGAACAAAAACAAGAAAAAGCAGTGCAAGAAAAAGCAGAGAAAAGAGCAATGGCGCCGGATTTTACCCTGAACGGATTTCAGGCGGATTTTTCCCAAGACAATGGCGATATTTCATACACTAAACTTGAGAATGTCAGCTTATCCGACTTTCGCGGCAAGCTCGTATTCCTAAATTTTTGGGCTACCTGGTGCCCTTCATGCAGAATGGAGATGCTCCAGATGAAGCGGCTGCATGAACGTTACAAGGACAAAGGACTTGTTATCCTTGCAGTAGAGCAGGGCCAGATATATGGCATTGAGAAAGTGAAAGAATTTGTTGTGGACATAGAACCTCCCTTTCCTATATTATTGGATGCGAAAATGGATGCGGGCAGGCTTTACAGGGTTACCGGCATACCGGAGACATTTCTCATCGGGCCCGGGGGCCATATAGAAAAGAAAATCCCGGGAGCGGGCTTCAAATGGTATTCGAAAAAGGGCAGGGATCTCATTGAGAAGCATTTACCGTCTACAAATACAGACGCCATAGAAGAAGGGGGTGACAGAGATGAGTAAAGTGATTTCTGTTTGTTTCCTGGTTGTTTTAATAATGATGCTGGCGTGCAGCGCGCCGGCGCGGGAAATTGTTCCTGAGAGTACAGTTGCTGCAACTCGCGCTCCTGCGGCAACGGCGGCCCCCGCAGCAACAGCTGCTCCGACTGCGACTTCGTTTCCGACTGCAACTCCTGCTCCAACACCGACCATTGCTCCAATGCCCACAGCCACCGCGATTCGGTCCCATATTATCCCTTCTTATGTCGCTCAAGTTGAATTGAGAGACGTATCGGGGGAGCCCTATGGCCGCGGAGCCGCGTTTCTGGTGGACAGAGGCAAGGGATTGCTTGCTACAAATGCGCATATTGTCTATGAGATTTTGGAGGGACAGGCATCCGGCATGAAGGTGCAGATAGGCAACGTATGGTACCCGGCATACGCGAAGGAAGAGTGGGTTAATTGGAAGGCGGATGTGGCCATTATAGGGATTGACGGCGCAGATGTGCAGTCGCTGCCCGCAAGCGCACGCTTGGGAGAAACGCCCCGGGAAGGATCCGAAGTACGTGTTACCGGCTACCTTCTTGAGTCGAAAGAGCAGGATGTGAACAGTACGTACCTTGTCCCGTATTCAACGGCGTCTCTGGTAAGATATTTGAACGGAGAAAGGATTGTTAACGATGAGTCATGGATAAATAGAGCTCTTATTCTGGACTCATTCGTTATGAGCATGCAGGAGAAGGGCGCCGAAACATTTGAGATACCGAAGGACATGAGGCTCTTATACTACAAGCGTTACATTATAATAGAGCAGAAGGAACTTTACTATGACCAGAGATTCCGCGTAGGCACAAGCGGCATGCCGGTTATTGGAGAAGGCGGAGATGTTGTCGCGATTATGTCTAGTTATCTTGATGTTGGCCGTGGTATCGGTGGGGTCGTGGCCTTTGTTGTTCCTGCCGAAGAAATCTCAGCCCTTCTTGAGAAAGCGAACAGCGCGCTTGAATGAGCTCGCTGTTTTTTATTTAGGGATTGACATCTTGTCAGTATTTGGCGTACTATTGCAGGCTGAAGTTCGTTAAAAATTTAAGAAATTTAAGGAGGCGGCATGAAAGCGAGGAGCATTGTTTTAGGAATCGTGATTTTTGCGATTGTGGGTTTTGCGATTATAATTTTTGCTGTTCTTTTGTCCGGATGCCAGGCGGAAAAAGCCGGGCAAACCGAAGCGCCGCAAGCTGAAGAGGCGTCTGGGCAGCCCAGGAAGGCGCCTCAAAAGATAAAAGAAGAGATAAAATATGAAGCTAGACGAAAAGAGCCTTGTAAGGCGTTTTCCTCCGGCTCCGTTCAGAACAAATCGGGCGAGTCTTTGGGAGTTTTAAACTGTGAGATTGAAAATAAGTTCCCCAAAGGCCTGCGCCTAATTGTGGATTTAGAGCACGATTTTCCTCTTGACTTTGCGGCTTCCGATCTTAAAGCGAAGATCGGAGAGGGATTTATTAATGTTGCCCCTGAAAATGATCCCGAGAACCCCACTCCCGGCAAAATGGTTTTTGAAATCGGTAACAGCAATTACTTCCATACATGGACGGAAATGGATAGCGGAACAGTTCGAATAAAAGACAAGAAGGGGAATGAAGTTATTTTTGAAACCGGCCCCTTTGTCTACAGCGACCCGCGTTTTAAATGGAAGGAAGAAGAATCGGAAAATATGAGAGTCTTATTTTATGGGTCGGCGCGCAGAGCAAGGCCGGAGAAGGTGCTTCTGGAAGCGGAGAGGATTTTGGGAAATTTTTCCTTTACCCCTCCCAGAAAAATCAGAATTATAGCGTATAACTCAAAACGAGCCATTGACCCCGCCCTTCCTTTCCGCTCAAAGGCTACGAGAGAAGATTTGATTACGATGGGAATGGCGTTCGATGATATTAATGCCGTATTTGTTCTAAACGGCGAGGAATTTCTGAACACCGTCCGTCACGAGCTCATGCATCTTATTTTTGACCATCTGACAGAAAAGGCGTTCACTATTTTACCTACCTGGCTCAATGAGGGTCTTGCAATGTACGCCGGTAGCGAGAATCTTTCCGAGCGCCATATAAAAGTCATAAGCACTGCCATAGAGAACGGGGAATTTTTATCCCTGCGCGAACTTTCTTCATTTTCGGGAAAACCGGATATGGTTGAGCTGAATTATGCCGAGGCCCATAGTTTCATAAGGTTTTTGATAAAGGAGTACGGGCAAGACACAATGCTCGAGTTTCTCCGTTTCCTAAATGAAAATTTTGGGGTGGAGCTTGGAGAGGCAGTAGAGGAGGTTTATGGCAAACCTCAGGATTTTCTGGAAAAGGAGTGGATAGATAGCTTGACAACCGGAAGCAGATGATATAAAAGGTATTCCAATAAGGGGAAGTCCCTTAAAAAAACAAAACCGCAAAAACGCGGAAAGGAGAAAGGAGGGCGATATGGTGAAATCGGTAGCAAGTATGATGTTGGTTCTCAGCTTACTGCTTGTTGGTCTGGCCTGCGGAGGATCTCCGGAGCCGGTTCAGCAATCAGAAAAGTCGGCACAGGCAGAACAAAAGCCGGTACAAAAAGAGCGCGCGGCGCCAAAATCCGAGGCATCTTCGGAAAAAGATATGGTGACCGTTCCCTTGCCGCTGGGCATGCCCTACGGAGGGGGGAGCGAGATTCCCACAATGGACCCCCATAAATCCCAAGACGTAAATTCCAGCCAGTATCTTAACGAGATATACTCGGGACTGGTGGGGCTTGAGCAGGGAACCCTTAAGACCGTTCCGGATATTGCCGAGAGCTGGGAAGTCAGCGAAGACGGCTTGACCTATACTTTCCGCCTTGTGGATAACGCGACTTTTCACGACGGGAGAGGGGTTACCGCCCACGATTTCAAATGGTCTTTTGAGCGGGCGTCAGATCCCGACACTTATTCTCCGACAGCGGATACTTACCTCGGCGATATCGTTGGCGTGCAAGAGAAGCTCAACGGAGAGGCCGCTGAAGTTTCCGGGGTCCGGGTGGTTGACGACTATACTCTTGAGCTAACTATCAAAGAGCCCATTGTTTACTTTCTGCAGAAGCTGACGTATCCCACCGCTTTTGTTCTTGACCAGGAAACGGTCGGCACAATGAGCCAAAGAGACGCCTTCCAGGTCAATGCCAACGGAACCGGGCCTTTTCGCCTGGCAGAATATATTCCCGACCAAAAACTGGTTCTGGAGCGTAGCGAGAATCACCATCGGGATCGTGCAGGCAACGTTCAGAGGTTCGTTTTCGAAGCGGGAGGATCTCAAATGACCCGCTACGAAAATGATGAGATATGGGCGAGTCCTGTAGGGGTAGTGGACTGGGAGAGGGTTACCGATCCCAGCAATCCCCTTAGTAAGGAATATCACGAAGCTCCCCAGCTTAGCTTCTACTATATCGGTTTTAATGTAACAATGCCTCCGTTTGACGATCCCAAAGTCCGGCAGGCCTTTGCCATGGCCGTGGACAACGAGCTCATTTTAAAGGCAGTGGCCAAGGGAATGGTCCCGCCGGCGACCGGAATTTTACCCCCAGGTATGCCTGGATACGATGCCAGCCCCAAGGTGTGGGCATTTGATCCGGATAGGGCCCTCGCTTTGCTAAAGGAGAGCGAATACTATTCACGGCTCAAAAAGATTGACGCGTCCGCGTCGTCCCAGGATGATATAACCGTGAAGTTCACAACTCCCGGGTTCGGATCCGATCCTTCGCCGTTTAACGCCGCTACGATGCAGATGCTGGAGGAGAACCTCGGCATCGACATCGCCTTTGAAACGATGGAGTGGGGAACCTTTTTAAATAAGCTGAATAGCGAAGAACTGCCGATGTTCTCTCTGGGATGGGTAGCGGACTACCCCGACCCCCAGAATTTTTTGGAAGTTCTCTTTGAGTCCGAATCGGCACAGAACCATTATGGCTATGGCAATCCCGAGGTTGATGCTCTGCTTGCCGAAGCGCGGGTAGAGAAAAACCAGGACAAGCGATTCGCGCTCTATATTGAAGCGGAGCATATGATTGCCGAGGATGTTCCCGTAATGCCCACAAGCTTCTCGATAGATTACTACGTCGTAAAGCCATGGCTTGAGAATTTCGAACTGTCTTCGAGTATTGTTCCGTTTCTCAAAGACGTAAGAGTGGCCGATTCCCACTTAGGAAAGGCTAAATAAAATAGTAAAAAGACAGCCCCTTGTATTATTACGCAAGGGGTTTTTACTTTGCTCGAAAAAGGTTGACATATCTCAAAAAAACTATCATAGTGTATGGTCTGGTCTTTGAAATTTAAATAAGGACAAGGAATCAAAGGGAGGAAAGATGCTGCCATACATCGCAATAAGATTGTTCTTCTGGCTTCCACTTTTAACGATCGGTGTAATATTTGTCACTTTTTTTCTGACTCTCCACGGGTCAGGAGACCCCGTAGTGATTGCTTTGGGGGTGAAGGCCTCACCTGAGGTAGTAGAAAGATTGCGGCATGCTTTGGGGCTGGATTTGCCTTGGTATATACAATTCCCCAATTACCTTTGGAACGTGCTGCACTTTGATTTTGGGGAGTCCTTCGGCAATTTGGGCATACCCGTATCCGATTTGATAAAGCCGCGAATGTGGGTTTCTTTTCAGTTATCCGCAGTTACTCTTGTTATTTCTTTGCTTTTGGGGGTTCCTCTTGGCCTCAAGGTCGGAACCTGGCAAGGCAGTTGGAGAGATAGGTTTTTGGTAGGCATCGTCTTGTTGGGAATAGCCTTGCCCTCATTCGTGGTCGCACCTTTTTTCCAGAGAATGTTTTCCGTCTGGTTTCACGTGCTTCCCTCTTCCGGCTGGGACGGGCTATTTAGCTTAAAGATTCTTTTGCCCGTATTGATTATGGGGGTCTTGCCTATAGCGGGACTTGTGAGGATACTGCGGCTTTATGTCGCAGAAACCCAGCATGCGCACTATGTATATGCCGCGCGGGCCAGGGGCCTGCCGGGCAGGGTCGTAATGAGAAAGTATGTAATCCGAAACGCCTTAATGCCGCTCACGACCATGTTCGTCTTTATTTTGATCGGCCTTTTTAGCGGGGCGCTGATCATCGAGTTGATTTTCGGTATTCCCGGTCTTGCAAAACTAGCCTTAAAGGCCATTGGGGCAAGGGATTTTCCGGTTATCGGCGCCTTTACTATCATAGGAATGGTTATTTTCATTTCGGCGATGGTTCTCAAAGATATTCTATATGTGCTGATTGACCCGCGAGTAAGGTTCTCTGCCGTTAAGAGGGTTGAGAAAACGGAAAGTTTTCTTTCGTTTTTCGCGGACGTGTTCCTGCATCCCGGATTCCTGTTAAGGCCTCTGGCGTTCCTTTTTTCAATTTCGGGGATTGTGCTTCTTTTTGCGTGGCAGCCGAAATGGGCTTTGATTTCGACAATGGGAGTTTTGCTTTTCATTTTGCTCCTCCATAATTTTAAGCTAATCAACCTGAAGAGTATGTTTGTATGGTGGCCGGGAAGTTTCTGGCAGATTTTGTGGGCTCGGTTCAGGAAGAGCAAAATAGGGCTTATTGCGCTATGCGTGTTTGCGCTTTTGCTGTTGGCCGCAGTATTTGCTCCCATAATAGCCCCGTATGAATTTACGAAACAAAACCTCTTAAATGTTCATTCTTCCCCTAGCTTAGAGCACTTATTTGGCACGGATGGACTTGGCAGAGATCTTTTTTCCAGGGCACTGTTCGGAGTTAGAACCTCCTTCATTGTAGCTGCGGTGGTCGCCGGCATTACTTTGTTTTTGGG
>CAJXHR010000034.1 GCA_913054525.1 uncultured bacterium
CGGTGAAGTTAATCTTAGCAAAGGTCACATTAGCAGCGCCTTTTGCTATAGATGTACCTGCCGGACTCTCGGACGCCAGCGAAAGTGCAACGCCTCCGTCTACTGGAGCTACTGGAGCTACTACTGCTACATCACCCGGTGTAACATCTGCACCTAATGTGTAGTTATTTCTGTCTACGGTGTTAATCTCGTAGATAGAGTCCCAATCGTATCCTTCGGAAACAAACTCCGCAGAGGTCATATTGACCCACTGCCTTGTTCCTATGTCTCCGTCGGGAGTAAGTTTGTAGACTTTTGGATCGCCTACTGCTCTCACGAGTTCGGATGTGGTGTATACGTCCATCTCGGCTTGGGTAACAGTTTCAATGTTGTCCCACTCCAAGTGGTCATATGACTCAAACACTTCCGGGTTCAAAATAAGTCTTTTATACTTATTGTCCCCAACGTGCTTTGCGATATACACATCTGGATTGTCTGCTGTTTTCATTATGTCGCCGTCAACAATATCTGCTGCGGCAACTGCAACGAAAACCGGTGCAAACAACGAAACTCCAGAAAGCGCTATGGTTGTCGAGACGGTTGTCGTCACGGCAACTGTTTTCTTTAGGAATTTCTTATTCATTATATGTTTTAATCTTCAGGGAAGATTAACTTCCCATTTAGTTCCCCCGATGTTTTGGGCTGCAGGTTGTGCGTTATGCATGTACGCACAACGCTTCACAGAACAATAACCCGAGAAAACCGACTATTTTGATTTCTTACCGATAGACGACCTTGATATTTATATACCTATATCGGCATACTTGTCCGTAAAACGGACCCTCCTTATAATCTACCTACAAATCAACAAACACGTCGACCTGCTTGTTGACTTGTTTTAGATTATACCAAATGTTTTTAATTTTCAAAACTGTGGATATATTAATCCAGTAAATTTTCAATCGCATTCACAAGGTCCAGCGCGCCTATCAAATCCCCCTCAGCCAAAGCGGCTTCCGCGTCCGCCAAAAGGATCCTCACCTGTCCGCCAAGCTCCGCGTCAGCAAGCTTAAAATTTTCCTCGTATCTGCGGGGATTCAAGGATATATCGCGCGCCAAATCCTCGTCTTCAAGCTGTGCAAAAAGATCGTTTACCTTGCCAATTTTAGATTCTATCCTGCGTCTCAGCGCGTCCTTAAAGCTCTCCTGCGCATCTCCATCTTCGTCAAAAACCACGGTAGACACGCCGGTGTCTGTCTGCCCTGCGGCGAGCGATAGCGAACTTTGCGGGGAACCCGACGTTATTGAAGCAATTTCTTTCAGCTCCTCTTTTGTCTCAACGGACAGCGACTTATACCGCACAGACGCTACAAACACTCCCTCTTCATAATCTGCATCCTGTACAAGCGAAATTCCGCCAATCAGCGCCACAACCGCAACCATTACGGGTATTGCCGCCATTCTAGGCACAGCAAGAGAGAATATGTTCAATATCCCAGTTTTGGGATTGGATTCTGAAAATTTTGAACGCCCTAAATCCACCCAGCTCTGGTCTGGATGCATGTTTTTGAACGTTTTGAGTTGTGCGATGAGGTCGTTTTCGGTCATGATGAGTAGGTTTCTATATATTATGACGGATGAATAGGGGAAATGTTACAAGCCTTTCCTTAGCTCTTTGAGCCCTCGGTGCAGCATAACCCGTATAGTTCCTTCGGGCCTGTCAAGAATATTGGCTATCTCCTTTATGGACATATCTTCAATATAGTGCCACATTACGACATCGGCGCTCTCTCCTGCCATATTTGCAAGCGCCGTTTGGATTTTAGCCATCTGCTCTCCCTGCGCGGCAATCCGGTCGGGCCGCGCGCTTTCAGGGACCTCGCGATTCACTATCTCCTCCGATTCGTACTCAAGAGACACATCCTGCCGCGATTTTTGTCTATAATAATCAGTAACTATATTGCGGGCAGTACGGTACAAAAATGCCTGCATATTCTCTATTTGTACGTCGGGATTTCGTTTAAGATACTCCAGTGTACGGGTAAATGTTTCGGAGGTCAAGTCCTGTGCTATAACCTTGGAATTTACTTTAAGAAAAACAAACCGGTAGATTTTATCTACATAGTTATCGTAAATGTCTGTAAAACTTTTTTGAAACAACGCCATTGTCTATAATAATTTATTGTAGACATTTATTTGTCTATAATAAATGTGGCTCCTTTTGTATTCCCCTGCTTCTGAACCAATCTGACTGCAATCATTTTCTTAAGCTCTCTCTCAACTGTCTTATTGCTTAGGCCGATAATGCTTGCAACGTCTGATATGGTAGTGCCTCCATCCTTGCGTCTTAAAAATTCCAGAATTTTTTCCTGCCTTTTGCTTAGAATGGGCTTTCGTGGACTTCGTTTCTTAATACCGGGGTTACTTCTGGAGTCAGCCGCCCCAGAGGGGCGGGACCTCGATAATTTTACATCCTTGTCCGCTAATTTTATCATTTGATAAAGATTCCTATATGCTCTCTCCATTATTCGAAAATTCTTTTCGTCCACCCAGCCCTGCTTTTCCGCAACGGCAAAATATGCGAACAAAGTGCGTATTTTTCGCCTAAGATTCTCGCAATAAAAAATCCTACTTGAATCAGTAGGAATAGCTCTACTATACACCAAATCCTCAATTATGTCAATAGATTTAGTGCGTATTTTCCGCACAAGTATTTCTTCGTACGGAAACTTGTCCGTAATCCTATATATAGCCAAACAAAGCTCAATAGCACTCTTGAGGGAGGTGTCCATAATACCCCCAATCTACCCTATGTAGTGCTATAGGGTCAAGAGGACCGAAGGCCCTCATTATTCCCCCCAGATTATTTCTTTGAGATGATCGTACATCCCAAAGAGATATGATATCATTAAATCCCCCATGTCTTAAGTGTATCATATTTTGTCAATACTAAGTTATCCACAGGGTACCGACCGGTACCCTGCTTCGCACTAAAATAAAAAGTCCCGTTTAGGGACTTGAGTTAGAGCTTGCCTGTTTCGACAAGACGCGTGGATAACCTGTCCAGCACTTCGTGGCCATCCTCGGTTATCAAGACATCGCACTCGACTCGCATGCCGAACTTTAACTTTTCCGAATACACACCTGGTTCTACTGTGACAACTTGCTTATTTTCAAACACGGTGACAAGGGCGGAGGTTGTCGCACTAGCCACGACGGGAGCTTCGTGCACATCGAGCCCCACACCATGCCCAAGGCCGTGACGGAATTTATCCTTTGCGTATCCCAAGGAATCAAATACTTCCTGCGAGCGATTGTGAGCTTCTACTGTATCAATACCTGGCCTATAAAAATGAAGTGCTTCGTGTATGGCTTTCAAAACAGCCCTATGCATTTTTCTTTGCTCCGGCGTAGCCCTGCCGCAAACAACAATGCGAGAAATATCCGAGGCATACCCGTCGACTGAACACCCTACATCAAACTGTACCACTTCCCCTTCTTTAATAATTTTATCCGAGGCAATGCCATGAGCTTCTATGGACCGTTCCCCGCTCGCCACTATCGACTCAAACGCCGGCTTCGCGCCTCGCGGAAGAGCATTCTCAAAAGCATCTGCTACCTCAAGCTCGGAAACTCCCTGTTTCACAAATTTAAAAGCGTGCTCCAAAGCAGCTTCGGTAGCCCGTAGCGATCGCGTTATTTTCTCGATCTCCTCTTCGCTTTTTACGGCACGAATATTGGTAAGAAAAGGCGGAAGACGGACAAACTCTACAGAAGGAACAAGCTCCTCTGCCATATCGAGAAACGATACAGTAACGTCCGACTTCATAAAACCCACTCTGGCAGCATTGCCAAGGTCATGCGCAATAGTTTCATTAAGAAGTTGCGTCATACTGGACCATTCTACTACATCCACCCCATAGGTCTCTTTTTTCGCCTGATGCGTGTAGCGCGAATCAACATACAAAAACGCTTTATCCCGTGTTACGACAATAAAACCCGTCGATCCGGTGAATCCCGATATATATCGGACATCTACTGTGGCCATTCTCTCGGTACGCGGGATTATGAGGGCGTCAACTTCGTACTCCTTCATTGCAGCACGCACATTTTCTATGCGTTGTGAAAGAACTTCAAGCTTTTCCATTCTGCATCTCCTTCAAAATTCTCCTCGCCTCCTCCTTTAGCTCCGGATGCTCCAGGGCAAAAGCCAGATTCGCCCTTAAGAATCCAGCCTTTGATCCGCAGTCGTACCAAGTACCTTCAAGCTCATGGCCATACACCCTGCCCTCTCTTGCAAGCGCGTCAATAGCATCTGCCAGATACACCTCGCCTTTTGTCTTTTTTGTCTTTGCAATTTTGGGGAAAATTTCGGGTGTTAAGACGAACCTCCCAACGCTGGCAAGTTGAGACGGCGCATTTTTCGGCTCCGGCTTCTCCACCAGCTTCTCCACTTGCAATCGGGCGGGGTCAGACCCCTCCCGATTGCATTTTGCAATCCCATACTTATTCACCTCGCTTTTTGGCACATTAAACAATCCGAGTACAGATCCCCGGCACCTCTCATATTCCTTTATCAACTGCCCAAGCGCGGGCTTTTTCGAGTGCACAATGTCATCCGCGTAAAACACCCCAAACGGCTCGTTCCCCACAAGTCCCCGAGCGCGCATTATCGCATCCCCGGACCCAAGCGGCTCGTCTTGGCATACATATATAAACTCGGCGAGCTTATGGATTTTTTGAATTTTTCCAAGAAGTGCGTGTTTTTTGTTGCGCCGAAGAGACGCCTCAAAATCACGATCCCTGCTAAAGTGATCTTGTATGGGATGCTTTTTCTGATTTATTACAAAAATAATCGTCTCTATCCCAGACGCCACGGCCTCCTCCACCAAATACTGCACAACCGGCTTGTCCACGACCGGCAGCATCTCCTTTGGTATCGCTTTTGTCGCAGGCAAAAACCGGGTCCCAAGCCCGGCCACGGGTATTATTGCTTTTTTAACTTTATTTTGCATACACCCCTTATAGCATATTATTCCCCAAATGCGTACACCTTCCCATCGTACCCCACCACATACAGTCGCCCGCTATCTATCGCAAATCCGCGGGACTCGGAGGAGAGTAGATATTTCCAGATTAGACTTCCATATCAAAAAGCGGCTTCAAGTTTGAAGCCGCTGGATTACTGTAAGCTCCCGATTGTTAGACGCTTGTGTAAATAAATAAAAATCACTCTAGTCCGTAACGTTTTCGCAGCTGGGAGATATCTTTGAGCATAGGACTGTCTTTTGGCAAGGTAAGTACTTCAACATCAACCGTAATATCCCGCTCACCCTCAAACACCTCCTGAAGCGCGGCGACGCGACTGTTGCCCTCAAACGCTACGAAATAATCCTCATAAAAAACCGTGCGAATCAGAGTAATCGACGGCGCGAATTCGTTAAGCTTCTGCGTGGAAATATGCCCATCTTGGACAATCTCTTCTTTATGTTTACGAAAAATCTCTACGCGCTCCCGCATCTTTTTGGCAGCAGGCCCCCGGTCCAACGGATGAATCTGCTTTATAGCGCTAAGCAAAACGGGGCGCAATCCTTTGCTCGTTGCCTCGCGGTTGACTCTAAGCACTATATTAGCGAGAAGAACATCGTTTTTCCCGAGTCGCGTGCCTTCGGGAATTTTATTCACCAGCCATTCTAAAAATATTTTACTCCAGTTTAGCATGCCACCTTCTTTTTAGCGCGATTTAAATTGGATATCTGCCTTAAGACGCTCGGATTCCAAATCCATATCTTGAGAAAATTTATCAACTTTGCTTGATAAAATACTCCCCACTACAAAGGCGAACGAAATCAAAACGAAAATCGCAAACCAGTCGATTGCACGGTGCTTTTTTATATCCCTTTTAATCGTCCGTATGGGCATACCTATATTATAGTTTATTTCCGCAAAGAGAGGTACTCCGCAAGCGCTTCCTGCCACGAACGAAGAAGCGGGCGCTTTGTGTTTAATAGGATTGAGTACCGGGGACGTTTTGCGGGACGGGGAAATTCATCGGAAGCGCAGGGAATAACATTGGGGCCTTGCCCGCTCTTGCAGGTCAAGTCCCTTTTTACTATTTCGCACGCAAAGTCGTACCAAGTGCTTACTGGTTCGTTTGTAATATGATAAATGCCAAAATCCTCTTTACCCTCAACTAGCTCACGGGTCTTCCGAGCCAAGTCCAGTGAAAACGTCGGTTTACCGTGCTGATCATTTACAACTTTCAGCTCTCGCCTTTCCTGCCTGCCGGCAGGCAGGTCCTGCGCGAGTCGCAGTATTGTTTCTATAAAATTTATAGGCCGGCCATCAACTTGAGGGCCTCCGAGGCCAAAGAGCCAAGAGGCGCGAATCAGATAATAATTACCTCCCACCTCCCTTACGGCATTTTCTCCGGCGAGCTTGCTTTCGCCATAAAAATTAAGGGGCCCGCCTCCTCGGCGGGTAAACTTGCCGGGTTCCTCGTCCTCCTTGTACCCCTCTGATTTGCCGCCGTCAAAAACATAGTCAGTGGAATAGTGCACAAAAACAGCCCCAACATCTCTTGAGGC
>CAJXHR010000035.1 GCA_913054525.1 uncultured bacterium
AGTTTCCTGCGCGGTTTCTTGTATAGTGCCTTGCTCCTGCTCCGGAAATATCGTCTCCTCCGCTTCTTTTCCGCCAAATAAATAAATCCCTCCGACAACGAGAATAACGGCTAAAACAAATAATAAACTTTTTGGCATAGTTTTTGTAACATTTACTTTAGTGTGACCTTTTACATTTGACATAATTGATAGATTGTGCTATAATAATATAATAGTGCGATATTATTTACTATAATATTATAGTATAATAATATTATAGTATAAAATATTAAAAAATAAAAAATATGACAACAATTCTTTCATTAAGAAATATCTTTGTAACCGCTTTGATAATAATAGGCGGCGCGTTTATGTTTGCATCAACCCGATCCGATTCGCCCAACCTTACTGCAGATATATCTTCCAGTGAAGTCGTTGACCAGGCAGAGCCCAAAGTTCTGACCGGTATAAACGTCAGCCCTTCGTCCGTAAGGCCGGGAGAGAGCGTAACAATTACTATTTCAACTTCCGGGGAGATATTTAACATCATTCAAATTGATGCGTATCTGGAAGGTCCAGCCGCCCTCAATACGATAAATGGGCCTGTTGTGAATATTGACGGTGATGGAAACCATTTCGGAAGCATACCTATTCCATCGGGCGCAGAGCAAGGGACGTGGAAAATAAAGACCCTAGAGGTCATGGATAATGAAGGAATCATGACCTCCTACCATTACGGCACAGATATCTTCGTCACTTTTGTTGTAGCGCAATAATAATCTCTGCCTAAAGCCAAATAAAATACCCCTGCAGTTCATTGTTTCAACTGCCGGGGTATTTTATTATTGTCATATTTCATTTTCTATTTCTTTTCTTCCCGTTGATGAATCAAGGTGCCTATTCCAAATGCAATAGACAGAAGTAAGAAAGCTATCGCGTCGTCATAAAGGTGTTCCGGAGAAAAAGGAGATGCGCCTTCTCTTGCAAGCACGATCCACCATATTATCAATGCCAGAAAGCCGACTATCCCGGAGACTGCAGAAATCCCGTGCAAAATTGGAGACCACTTCATAAATTTATTTACCTAAAATTTAATTATTTGACCTTTAATTTATTTTAACGGCACAAAGGCGAAGCCGGGGAATTCGACCTTGTCTATTTCTGTCTCTGAAATCTTGTCCACTTTCCATACTGAATCTATCTTCCATGACGAATCTTGTATCGGAACAACAAGCCGCCCCCCGGCTTTGAGTTGGTCAATCAGCGCTTGCGGCATCTCTTCACCCGCAGCCGACACTAAAATTTTGTCAAACGGGGCCTCTTGCGGTAAGCCGAGCACATCGCCGGCCTGCTGTATTCCCGCGTGGGGAAAATCGTATTTGGCAAGATTTTCGCTGCCGAATTTTACAAGCTCCCCTATGAGCTCCACTCCCCAAACCCTGCCCTTCGGCCCGGCGATTTGCGCGAGCAACGCGGTGCTCCAACCCGAGCCGGAGCCAACATCCAAAATTCTGTCGCCTTCAGCAGGCTGAAGAAGCTCCAACATAAAAGCGACTGTTGAGGGCTGGGAAATTGTCTGCCCTTGCTCCGTTGGCAATGGATAATCACCGTACGCTTCGCCGATATATTCTTTCTTAACAAAATCCGCCCTATCAATTTCCATAAAGGCCTCTATGATTTTTTTGGTCTTTAAAACTCCGTCCTCTAATAATTTACTGATGAGATCGTAATGATTCATTGCGGCTGACCTGGTTACGCTTTCAAAAGCTCCTCAATTTTGTCTTGGTCGAATCCGATGACTATGCTGTCGTTAATGAAAATCACGGGTACGCCCATCTGGCCGGACTTCTCTATCATTTCTGTTCTAGCGTCCGTGTCGGCGGAGACATCGTGCTCCGTGTATTCAATATTATGCTCCTTGAAATACTCCTTTGCGATGTGACAATAATGACAGGTCGGAGTTGAATAAATTTCTACTTTTGCCATGATATTTTATCTAATGATAATGTATATTTAATTATATCAAAAAAACCTTGCGTGTAACAAGGTTTGTCGTACGGGGGAGCGATGAAAATCAACTCCCCCGTATCGTGCTAAGCGATGAGCTCTCTGTCGACATCGTCGCGTTCGCGTTCACCGGCTAGAACCTGGCGAGCGTAACGAAACGTGGTAGAATAGGAGTCTTCGCCCTTCGGGGTCAACCACAATACTGACGGCGTCCTTGAAATGAGTTCCTCCGTGGACTCGTCGTCGCCTCTTTTCACCAAAAATCCCACTATCCATACTCCCTTGGGGAGTATTTCGTTGTCGAAGCGTACTCCGACAACAGGACCTTCCTCCAGGCAATGCAACTGCCGCTCCTTTACGAAAACTGTCGCTGTTCTGGTTATCATCTTCTCACCTCCTATTGATGAGCCCCTTTGGCTGGCCAGCTAAAGGATGACACGGCTTTTCCGATCTCCCCAACCATGGCCTTGGGCGGAAGAGACCTCCGGAAGAATTTAAATTTTTCCTCCGGGTAGTATTTGAGAATTCCTCCCGCTGCGGGGTCAGGGCAATACACCAGCCAATTTCCCTATCGGCTCGTTGCTCGCCCGCGCGGGGTTTCGATTTTTTACCAGCTACTTCCTGCGGCCGAAAAGCCGAGGGAAGAGCTGATAGGCCAGTGCCGTGTACACCACGGCACTGGCCACTGTGGTGAAATACATCACCACGGGATCTAGCAGAAAGTTCTGCATCTTGCCACCTCTTTTCTACAATTTTTGTCTATAGCAGCGAACTGAACACTAATTTCTGTTTTTCACTCCGATTCAATCATTCTTAAGTGTTTCTGCTTAATGTTCATTTCGCCGCTATAAAGATTTTCCCTCCTCAGAGAATTATCTTAAGAGGGGTGGATGGAGGATGATTATATAAGATGAAAGTAAGGCCAATAATGTATTATTTAATGCCTACCCATCTTATTCTCTCTCCTCCGTCCACCGCCCTCATGATTCTCTATGAAAAAACGGTTGAAAAGCTTCTGCATATGGAGAGACCTTTCAACCGTTTTCTTCTTTGCAAAACCTCTCCAAATTTTGCTTTATTATATTTTCCTCCCTGCGGGAGATCCCCCGTAGGGGGACAAGCTTCTTATTTTCTTATACTAGCATTATAGCATATATATCATATCTTGTCAATAACACAGCACCGCATTTACTAATTTTGACTATTAAAAAATGGCTTTGCGAAGCCATTTTTTAATAGATACTTGCTTTTTTTGGCTTAATAGAGCCAGAAGCTAATCCTTTCATCTATACCTATTCACCTTCAAAAGAATACCCCGCTTCTTCCCAGTCCGCAAGGCCGCCTTCAAAATCCACAACATTTGTAAATCCCGCATCGGCGAGTTTGCCTGCGGCTGCAGGAGATGCCTGGCACGAGAAACTTCCGCAATAGACAATGACCTCCTTGCTTTTGTCTCCTCCCAGCGCTTTCTCCGCCTCCGCGACAAAATTTTCATCATTCCCGGGAATACTAATTGCTCCGGGCAAATGCCGCTCGGCATAGGACATCGCACCCAAAACATCTATAAGGACAAAATCCCCGCCCTCGTTCATTTTTTTCTTGAGCTCTTCTCTGGTAATTGTAGAAAATTTTTCCATGATCTGATTTTGCTAATTGTAATGCTTTAATTATATCAAAAAAACCTTGTGCGTAACAAGGTTTATCGTGATTGGATTAAGAAATCAGTTTTTTGAACTCCTCTACCATTGGCACTTGCTCGGATTCAAGGCCGTATTGCTCTGCGGTATGGTACGCTATCCAGTCCGCAAGAATTAGAGATGAAAATATTTTGTGAAATTTAGATTCCCCCTCAATATCCACAATCTCTACAAAAAACCCCCTGTCTCTATATAACCCCCCTAAAACTTCCATTCGCTTGAGGATACTTGGATGATCTTCGCTGTCGCGGAGTATAAAAAAGTAAAAGTTCTCTGATAGCTCCCTAGTCGCGTCTTTTGCGTCAAAACCCGTCATTTCATTGTGGTTGATCTCGGGAAAGACGTTATAAAACGCAGGAATCTTGCCTGTTTCGTTAAATTTGATTTTCCAGTTATAGGCAATTGCCTGATTTTTATTAGAAGAATAAATGACAGGAACTTTTCCCTGCAACTTTTTTGCGATATTCTTTCCCCGATCCTCATATGAGCCGGGGTCAAGAGAGCTCACGAGTTTCTTCAAATCCCCCAACGCATCCTCGTTTCCCATGGCCCTGAGTATTGCCGCAAAACTAAACCCAAGCGCGCTTCGAGGCTGAATGCGTGTATCGGGAATCTGTATATAAGGCAATGAATGCTCCTTTGCAAGGTCGATGAGTTTGCCGCCAGTGGATATTACCAAAACGTCCAGCTCCTTATCCCGCGCCTCTTCAAACGCGCTTATTGTCTCCTCTGTGTTCCCCGAATACGAACTTGCGATTATCAAACTATTCTTTAAATCCTTGCCGGACATCGCGGGCAAACCATAATCCGTATGCACCGTTATGTCCAAACCCGGATCCCACACTTTCAGCAAATCCCCCGCAAGATGCGACCCGCCCATTCCCGCGACAATAAATTTTTTATGCAACTTAAAATTTTCATAATTTTCTATCTTTGGCTCGTATTCAAACTGCTTATTAAAATTTTGTATTGCGTCGCGCATGCTCATAGTTTTTTACCCAAACGTAAAGGCGAATGCCTGAAGACCCGAAGAGTTGATAATTATCTCCAACGTATGCCATTCGTACTCCTCGCCCGTGTCTACTAAATTATAAAATCCGGGAGACAGGACATTCACCGTCGATTTTCCGTTATCCATTATAACATCCGCGCCTTTGTTTTGCTCTATAAGGTACTCTCCATCCAGTTTCAGCTCCAACGGAACGGCAACGCCGTCTTTAGTATCAAGCACTACATTTATTTTGTTTGCCTTATAACGGATTATAATTTTACCCGCCGGTGAGGCGGGCTCCCCCACAAATTCCGAAAATTCACGTTCTATTTTCCAGTCACCGACAAAATAAAACCGGTTTTCCTCCACACTTTTGACCTCCGAAAATGTATGAGTGGTACCCGGAAGAACTCCTTCGTCCTTGTTGCCAAGATTATTTATACGCAAATATCCAAGATATATTTCCGGCGTCCCGATTTTGCCGATATCCACACCCATAGCCGCTTCTTTCACCTCCGTAACTTCGTTAACAGAAAGATGTCCCGCTTCCAGCAAGAGCTGCTGGATCGCTTTCTCGGTCTCCTCGTATCTACCCTCGCCAAAATGCGTATAGCGGATGTTCCCCTCGGCATCTATCAGGTATTTAGCGGGCCAATACCGGTTTGCGAATGCGTTCCAGGTCTTCATATCATTGTCCAAAGCAATGGGATAGTCAAGGTTATTTTCTGCAGCCGTGCGCTCAACATTCTCTTTTTTCTTTTCAAAACGAAACTCGGGCGAATGAACCCCCAAAAGCACAAATCCATTATCCTTGTACTTTTCGTACCAAGCCGTTATGTGAGGAAATGTGCGAATGCAATTGATACATGTGTATGTCCAAAAATCCACCAGCACTACTTTTCCGCGAAGTCCTTCCAGGGTTAGGGGCTCTGAATTAATCCAACCATCAATACCCGCAAGCTCGGGCGCCTCCCCCTTAACGGGAAGCTTCGCGGATTTCAAGATATTATCTAACTTCATGTCTTCGGGCATTATTTTGTCGGTATTTATATATATAACCCCTCCTATAATAAGAAGGGCTGCTATAACTAATATGTACTTCATTACAAAAATTATATCAGCTATAAGGACCTTACTCAACTCCCCATATTAAACTCCTGCGCTGAAATCCGAGCTCGCTCAATTTCCACAAGCGATAAGTCAAAACCATTTGCTCCTCTGTACATAAGCTGGCCCCTCGACCCTGATACGTGATCCAGGCCAAGCACATGCCCCACTTCGTGAGCAAAAGCTCTAAAGTCATACACCGTGGTATAATCCGCGACTGCGATACTTCTGGCGCCGCCAAATGCAATACCGTTTATCCCGCGAAGATTACCGATCAAGAAAGCATTTATTGAGGTCTCATCAAATTCCCCTATATCTTGAAAAAATAGGTATGGAGTATCATAGAAAACCTCTATCTCCTTATCGCCTTTTTCTATCTCATAGATACTCTTTGTCACCAGTGAAATACCTGCTTGATCCCATATGCGGGAAGCATTCTCCACAAGGTTTATAGCATTTTCCTTTGAGCGGATAGAGCCGTAGGGTTCCTTGGCCGTCACAATGAAAATTGTAAGAGGAACTATGAGCGTTTCAGCATCTATGCGACTCTCTACCGGCGCTTGTTTTGCCGATGGAGGAGTTCTTTTATAAAAAAGATATTGGTATGCACCCGAAATATATATAAGTCCAATAATAACAACAAGCGCTACTGCGCCCTGCAATATTCTAGACAAGGTGCTTGGTTCAACTTTCTCTATGTCATCGCTTTCGATTAAACCATGATCATCGTCTTGCGTTTTTATTCCATTGAGGTGCTCTTGAA
>CAJXHR010000036.1 GCA_913054525.1 uncultured bacterium
ATGAGCCCATAGCCCATAAGCTTGATGAGGAGGTTGCGAGTTACATCGATAGTCTAGATCTAAAAGGAGTTTATATAAAAGGAGAGAAAATGCGGCATTATCCGGCAGGGGATCTTGCAAGCCACATCCTGGGGTTTGTCGGGTATAGGGGAAACGAGCGCGTCGGGCAATACGGCGCGGAGGGTTTTTACGATGATATTCTCCGGGGGAGGAAGGGGACTTCGCAAACTCCATTTTTGCGGGGCGGCACGTCGCCGGGTGGAGATTTTTTTGAGCCCGGAGGGGATATAGTGCTTTCCGTGGATTATAACATTCAGTTTATGCTGGAGAAGATTTTGAGGGAGACAAAGGAAAATCTTGAAGCGGACGGGGCATCTGCCCTGGTGATAGACCCCAAAAGCGGCGCTGTGATGGCTCTTGCGGTGATTGATTCTTTTGACCCGAATAATTATTCAAAGGTTGAAAACATTGATATTTATTTAAATAGCGCGGTACAGAAAATATTTGAACCGGGGTCTATATTTAAGCCCTTTACTGCCGCCGCAGCGCTTAACGAAGGCGTAATAACTCCAACTACCCAGTATAACGATACGGGATCGGTAACTATAGGGAAATATACAATACGCAATTCAAAACAAGAGAGGCACGGCACGCAAAACATGACAAATGTCTTGGAGCTATCTATAAATACAGGGCTTGTTTTCATGGAGAGAAAGCTCGGGCATGACGGTTTTCGCAACTACATAAAGAAATTCGGATTTGACGATTTAACCGGAGTTGACCTTGCGGGTGAGGTGCCGGGAGATTTCAGGAATATACTGGAGACATCAAGAGATGTGAATTTCGCAACGGCTTCCTTTGGGCAAGGGATTGCTGTGACTCCGGTACAGCTTGTCGCGGCATTTTCGGCATTTGCGAATGGGGGGAAAATGGTAAAGCCGCATGTTGTAAAAGAGGTAATATACGATGACGGATCACGGAAAGCTATGGATACGGAAATATTGGGGACCCCTATATCGGTAAAGACAGCGGCGCAGATGACAGCAATGCTTGTAAGTGTTGTCGAGAATGGATATGGGAAAAAGGCGGCAGTGCGCGGATATAAAGTTGCCGGCAAGACGGGTACCGCGCAAGTTCCCAAAGAAGACGGTAAGGGTTATCATGAAGACAAGTCCATACACTCCTTTATAGGGTATGCGCCCGCGTATGACCCCCGCTTTCTTGCGATCGTGAGGCTGGACAACCCTCAGCTTATCAATTTTTCGGCAGATTCCGTCGCCCCCTTGTTTTCTGAGATTGCAGAGTATATACTAAATTATTATGAAATTCCGCCGGATTCATAAATGGCCCCATCGTCTAGTGGCCTAGGACATCAGATTCTCATTCTGAAAACAGGGGTTCGATTCCCCTTGGGGCTACGGCTTTGAAAGACCGCTTATAGAGCGGTTTTTCGTTTTGAGAAATAGATAAACTCCAACGGGCTATATTTATTGACAAATACGCAATAGTATGATATAATGTAAGCATACAGAAACTTAAAAAGGATGGAGGGAAAATTATGAAAAGGCTGCTTATATTGATTATCCTCGGGCTGATCATAGGCTGTACGGAGATGGAGGAAAATAAACCAATTCCGACAAATCGAGTGGTTGCTCCAACCGCAGAAGCGCAGGGGAAGCCACAGGTAGGGTTAGCAGTGGCAGCCTGCTATCAGGCGAAGGGAGAGGTAGTTACTTCACTTTCCGTCGAGAGTGGTGTGATTACCGTCGGCACCGGATCGGGTATTTATATCTATGACGTTCACGATATGATCCCTTCCTTTGGGTTCATTCCTAAAAATCGCGAGGAGCGGCAAAAGGTTCTTACCGAACATTTGTCGCCGGTCCTGCGGGCATCCCGCGATGGCGTCATGGTGTACTACGACGACACCATTACCGAGCCGGAATGGACTGATAAAGACGGGGTGTGGACGCCCTCATCAATATATCCAACTTTTTCGACGAAGGGGGTGGATGGCTGCATCGAAATATCTGTTCGCAAGGGATTCTATCAGTAACACTCGTGAAATCTTTTGACCGCAGAATGCATATAAAAAGGAAGTGAAGAAATGACAGAAACCATCATTCTCTTTAAGGGTATGGCGGATTATGATGGTGGGGATATTCTTCCTCCCATTGAAAGGGGTTCAGAGCTCAGAGACCCTTGTCCCGCAGAGGAATGTATTCAGGAGTGGTTAAGGAACGGTTCTACCTTGGAGTCTCTGGTTATAAGGCACGCTAATTATTCAATGGGCTGGTCTCCTGGGGTAACATTTACTAAGTCACTTGAAGTGGCTGAAGAGTTTGCCTCTCGTTTAGGAAGAGAAGCAGGAAAGATGGGGGTTATAATTGAAGTTGAACTTCCCATCTCGCAAGTCTGGTCTATTCGAGACTTAGTTAGTAAAG
Organism: uncultured bacterium; assembly: GCA_913054525.1. Lineage (GTDB taxonomy): Bacteria > Patescibacteriota > Minisyncoccia > Spechtbacterales > HO2-43-30 > CAJXHR01. The sequence goes on from CAJXHR010000036.1 coordinate 2,445, forward strand.
GCTGGGGGCCTGGGGGGTTAAACTTATCGCTTGACCAGGTGCTTAAAGAGCAAGAGTACATCATTCTGGGTAGGATATCTGCTAACTGCGTCCGAAGGGTCATAAAACTGGAGGATCGCCAAGTATTACGATAGTATGCTATAGTAGGGGTAGAAAATAGGGAGGTGGACTCCGATGTAATCGCCAAAACCCGCAGGGACTGACCGAAAAGTCAGTCCCTTTTTTATTAATCTAAAATCGCCTGCTAGTCCCCGCAAGTAAAAGAACCGCCCTTGTGGACGGTTCTTTTGTTTATTTGAGGGGCACATGATGCTAAGGCATGTGCAAGCTCTGAAAAGGCCCCTCCCAATAGCCACATAAATGAACATTGGGAGAGGGGAGGACAAATTATCGAAACGCATAACGATGCATTAAAAGCAAACGTCCTCCCCTTTTCTATATTCAAAAAATAAAAACAGAAAAGGAGCCCCGAACCAGAATTGCCATAGGCAAACTGGTTCGGGGTAAAAGACGAGGGCAGATGTATCAAAGGGGGGATCATAGCATCCTCCACCGCGGGGCAAGGCCTTCGTCCGGTTAAATTATAACATGCGTATATTATTTTGTCAAGGATTAACACAACGAAGAAACTTCAATGGGCTATATCTATTGACAAATATACCACAGTATGCTATAATGGGGGTAGAAAATAAAGAGGTGAATTCATGATTAGCAGGAACAGATTCGTGATGGTTAGGAAACTGAAATTAACAGTAGTGACCGAGAACTCTAAATACCTAACGTGGGAAGATGGTGACGGATCGCATGTCAAAAATGTTAAAACGGGTGAGGAATGGACTGGGGATGAGTTAGTTCGAAAGCAGGGCCAAGCGATGGTCTTGAGCGTCGGTAAGAAGGTTATCGTAAAGACCTCCCGCGTTATCGAGCTGACATTTCTGGGAGATTAATCAAGGCAACCTAAGGAGACTGACTGAAAAGTCGGTCTCTTTTTTATTGACCTAAAATCGTCTGCTAGTCCCCGCTAGTAAAAAAATCGCCAAAGAGGCGGTTTTTTGGTAGAGTAAGTAACATGAGCATAGAAGAAAGAAAACTTGAAATTTATCCGAGCGCCGAAGTTCCGGGAAACGAAGAGGGGAAAAATTCTAATAAAGAAACTAATCAAGGGGGCGTTGGGGCAAGTTTGCGAGTGGTCCTGTTTTGCCGTATAGCAAACCTAGGCATGATCTTTTAAATTTAAAAATGGAGTAAGTCATGAACGTTATTGAGGTAAAAAATTTCAAAAAATATTTCGGCGAGACAAAGGCCGTGGACGACATCTCCTTTACGGTAGAAAAAGGAGAGATATTTGGATATCTGGGGCCGAATGGAGCCGGTAAAACTACGACAATCAGGTGCATGATGGATTTTGTACGTGCAAGCGAGGGAACGATTAGTATTCTAGGCAAAGATAGCTTTGTTGACTCCGTGTCGCTCAAAGAGAGAGTCGGCTATCTGTCAGGAAACGTGCGATTGTATGAGAATTGGACGGGGCACGAGCACATAGATTTTGTGCGGAAGCTAAACGGTAAAAAGGACATTGCTGTTAATCTCACAAGCATGCTGGATTTTAATCCAAAGATCAAGACAAAAAAACTTTCTACGGGAAACCGCCAGAAGCTCGGCGTCATAATGGCATTTATGCTGGAGCCGGAAGTTTTGATTCTTGATGAGCCTACTACCGCGCTGGACCCACTGTTGCAGAATGTCGTCTACGACCTTTTGCGAGAGGCAACTTCCAACGGAACCACAGTATTTATGTCATCACACAATCTGGCAGAGGTGGAGCGTGTCTGTAGCAGGGTGGGTATTATCAAGGCAGGAAAGATGGTGGCAATAGAGAGCGTGAAGAGCTTGAAGGAAAAGCGGATGTATTCGGTGAGTGTATATTTTCATGAGCCGGTTGATATGAGCGTATTTGTTGCCGAGGGCGTAAGTGTTGTGAAAGAAATGCCCCTGGGGCTGGTCATGAAGGTCGCAGGGGATATAAACGCCGTCCTTAAGAAGCTTGCGGCTTACAACGTAAAAGATATTTCTATCTCCCAGGCATCTTTAGAGGAGATTTTTTTGGAGTTCTATGAGTAATGCAAGCTGACAAATTATGCTAGCAATTTTTTTGAGCACAATTAAAGACCGAAAAATCTCACTGGCGATTTATTCTGCTACGGGAGTTGGGCTTCTTTGGATATATGTGCTGCTCTTTCCTTCTATTCAGGCACAGGCCGAAGGTTTCGGTGAGCTTATGAAGAATTATCCCGAGGGATTTCTGAAGGCGTTTGGCATTGAGGATGGCCTTATCCTTTCAACTTTAGAAGGTTTTTTGGCGTTGGAGCAGTTTAGTCTCGTCTGGCCGATCATAGTTATTTTCTTGCTTGTATCACTTGCGGCGGCAGGGATTGCCGGGGAAGTCGAGAAAGGGACTTCAGAGATTATACTTGCCCGTCCCGTGTCGCGCAGAAATGTTTTTGTGGGACGATACCTAGCCGGCGCAGTCATTCTTTCGGTCTTTACAGTATTTTCAGTATTTGGCATTGTTCCGCTGGCCGAGCTTCATAGTATTGATTATGTACTAAAAAGTTACGTTATAATGGCAATCACGGGATTTTTGTTCGGCATTGCAGTGTTTAGCATAGCCATGCTGTTTTCTGCGATCTCTTCGGAGAGGGGCCGCGTTTATATGGCTACGGGAGGTATACTTATTGTCATGTATGTACTGAATCTCGTTTCAGCGCTTAAAGACGGCCTTGGAAATTTAAGATATTTGTCATTCTTTCATTACTACGATCCGACCCAAGCGCTGGTTCACAATTCGATCAGCGGAGGAGCGGTTTGGGTGTTTATAGTAATTTCAGTTGCATGCGCTGTTACCGGAGCAGTTTTGTTTTCCAGAAGAGATATTAAGACGGTGTAGTATAATACAAATTCCGTCCCGTTGGGGCTATAAATTTAAAAGCCCGGACGTAACGTCCGGGCTTTTTTGTCTATTGATCTTTAAGATTAGGAGGATTTTCGATGTATTCCTCTGCGAGGCGCAGGCCGATGTCGAGCAATAACTTCCTGTCCTCTTCTTCGGTTGCGGCTTTTGGCGCGTGTACTACCGTATCGTTGGAGAAAGTAGGCATGAAATCACCGGCCTTTGCACTTAGGCCCTCGGGATCCTTTCCATCGCGGACATCCTGAATCCCTTGCCGGATAATGTTGCGAAACATGATAACACCACGGTCAGATTCTCCCAGATGCTCAAGGCCGTGAATAGCAATTGCGCGCTGGGTCACTTGTGCTTCATAGTCGGTCGGCTGACGCTGTCGCTCCTCATGAATTTCACTCACGGGCAACTGAGCCGGCAGCATAACATCGCGGTCTGCCCACCAGGCGGGGGTCGTCTCCTCTGTCTCGCTTACATGCCTAAATTCTATGAACATTGTATGGGTGTCATCAACGGGAACAATCCATCGGCTCATCATCGGCCCATCAAAGCCGTGCTCCACCTTGCCGTCTTCCCAAGCAGGAGAGACCTGCTGCAAGTTGGGAAATATATTTTCCACCATGCGGACCCAAACTTTATCTCCCACTCTACGAGAGGCCACATACATCATTCCCGTAGAGGTTTGGACATATTGAATTTCCGGCACGACGCCAAATTCCTCTGTGAACTGAGACCCGCTGACTATAGTGTGCAGAAACGCGGTATGTACGGGGTCCATAGCATTCTCCAGGATTTGGAGCCAGTTGCAGGGATAGTAGTATTGTTTGCCGGGAATAAGTTTATACCCCGGGCGAGAGAAACTGTCATACATGGGGAATGCAGGCATCTTGTCGCCAGGCCCCATATAGGCAAATATTATGCCACTGTATTCATGTACCGGATAAGCGCCGTGGCAGAGCCGGTCCTTCAATGTGCTCTCGGCCGGCTCGTTGGGGGTTTCCAATATGGTACCGTCTACATCAAAGAGCCATCCGTGATAGCAGCATCGGATACCTTTCTTGGATACAAGACCAAATTCC
>CAJXHR010000037.1 GCA_913054525.1 uncultured bacterium
TCACGCTGACCTGGCGTCGTCCCCACCTTCCTCTCACTGAATGCGAGCAGTCCTGCCTGACACGTATAACAGACAGCGGGGGTTGCGCATGTTAACCCATTTAAGGGAGCAGCTCACGCCACATGCTGACGACGGCCGTGCAACACCTGCTCCGACGTCCTTGTGAGAAGATATTCCTTTCGGAACATCGTCGTCGGAGTTTCAAGCCCTGGTAAGGTGCTTCGCGTGTTGACGAATTGAACCACATGGTCCACCGCTTGTGCAAATTCCCGTCTATTCCTTTGAGTTTTAAGCTTGCGCTCGTACTTCCCAGGCGGGAGACTTAACGCGTTAGCTTCGCCACCTGAAGGGTCGACACTTCAGACAGCTAGTCTCCAACATTTACAGCGTGGATTACTGGGGTATCTAATCCCATTCACTCCCCACGCTTTCGTCCCTCAGCGTCAGAGTCGCGCCAGCTAGATGCCTTCGCCTTTGGTGTTCCCCATGATATCAACGGATTTCACCCCTACACCATGAGTTCCTCTAGCCTCTCACGCTCTCGAGCTTTGCCGTTTCCCCCGCGGGTTCAGGGTTAAGCCCTGAAATTTAACAGGAGACTAACAAAGCCGCCTACGGACCCTTTACGCCCAATAATTCCGGATAACGCTCGGGGCTCTCGTATTACCGCCGCTGCTGGCACGAAATTAGCGGCCCCTTATTCTGGGAGTACCGTCAGTCGCCAAAGGCGACTTCTTCCTCCCCAAAAGCAGTTTACGACCCGAAGGCCTTCATCCTGCACGCGACGTCGCTCCATCAGGCTTGCGCCCATTGTGGAAGATTCTCGACTGCTGCCTCCCGTAGGAGTGAGGACCATGTCGCAGTTCCCCTGTTGGCGGTCATGCTCTCACACCGCCTACCCGTCATAGCCTTGGTGAGCCGTTACCTCACCAACAAGCTGATAGGCCGCAGGCCATTCCCATTCCGGAATAGATTACTCTAAACCTTTGCCCTTTCGGGAACATCAGGTATTAGACCGCCTTTCGACGGCTTATCCCTGTGAGTGGGGTATGTTCCTACGTGTTACTAACCCATTTGCCGCTGCCCGGCCGAAGCCGGACCGCTCGACATGCATGCCTTATCCACGTCGCCAGCGTTCATCCTGAGCCAGGATCAAACTCTCAATAAAAATGAGAGAGATTAAGCTCTCTAAAAAAATAAACTTATACGGTATGCACCGTATGAAGCACAAAAAAATATACTTATTCATTTATTAATGAACTTATAATATACCTTACCGCAAAGCACCCATCCTAGTCAAGGGCAGTACGATTCTTATTCCGCCACTCTTCAATCTTCTTATGGTCTCCTGACACCAAAACTCCGGGGACTTTCCAATTTGTTCCCCTCTTTGGCGAAAAAACTTCTGGGCGGGTATAGACGGGGTGCTCGTATTGGACGCCCTTGGAAAACGACTCTCCTTCTTTTGAGGCCTCTTTGCCTATAACTCCCTTGAACATACGCGCGACCGCATCTACTACCATCATCGCCGGCAACTCACCGCCCGTTATCACAAATTCCCCAATAGACATCTCTTCATCCGCGACATACTTTGCGACCCTCTCATCCACCCCCTTATAGTGCCCGGCAATCAAAATAATTTGGTCATACTTTGCCAATGTCCTCACTTTTTGCTGTGTCAAAACTTTTCCTTTTGCGGACATTAAAATTACTCGTTTTTTGGGAGAACGCGTCTTGCGCTTTACTGCCTGGACCGCTCTATGTATCGGCTCCACTTTCATCACCATTCCCGAAATCCCGCCATAGGCAGTATCATCCGTCATGCTGTGCTTATCCGTCGCGTAATCGCGTATATTATGTACGCGAATTCTTATCAATTTCTTCTTCTGCGCCTTACCCAAAATAGAGCTATTAAAATAGCCCTCGAACATTTCGGGAAAAATTGTCAGGACATCAAATATCATTTGCCAATTTTGCCCAAGAGGGCGCAGCCCTATTGGCCGCAAAATTGAGCATCCCGAGCGCAGCGAGGGACAACCAAATCTTAGACCTTCTTATCTTCTACTGCCGCGGTTTCTTCGGACTCGCCAGGTGAGTCCTCTTTTTTCTCAGCCTCTTCTACAACCGGCTCGCTTGCCGGGGTAGTAGATTCACCGCCCTCTTCGGCTGCCTTTTCCGGAGCCTCCCCGCCCTCCGATGAGGCAGGTACTTCTATTGAGTCAGTTTTGGTTTCTGCTTTCGGAGCTTCTGCGACGATCTCTTCTTCTTTCTTTTTAGATTTTTTGTGTACCGGGGTCTTTTTTCCCTCCATTATCCCTTCAGAAACAAGCATGTTCCGCATACTGTCGGACGGCTGAGCGCCTTGAGAGAGCCAATGCTGTATGCGCTCACGCTTAAGGCCCCTTTCATGTCTTATAGGGTTATAAAATCCAAGCACCTCCAAAAACCTTCCTGTTTTTGCAGCAGAACGTCGCGGTGTTACCACTATACGAAAGCTTGGGCTATTCTTTTTTCCTACACGAAGAAATCGAATTCTAAGCATATGCCGTATTATTGACGAAAACGCTTTAATTGTCAACTTCTCACTTCGCTAAAGCTTCATGGAGTAAATAAAAAAGCCCGAAATTTAATCGGGCATTATTTATGGCTAATCATGTTCTTCGTTAAGAATTTCTTCCATCATTTCCCCGGACAAGATCTCGTGCTCAAGAAGGTATTCGGCCACTTTCACCAACCCTGCCTTATGCTCGGCCAAGGCCTTTCCTGCCCTTCTATACGCCTCGTCCAGTAGATATTTAATTTCCTCATCAATGCCGACGGCAACATCTTCGCTGTAGTCCTGCTCCTCGTTTACCTCGCGTCCCAAAAATATAAGTTCCTGTCGTTTGCCAAACGTACGCGGACCAAGATTTTTACTCATGCCATAGCGCTTAATCATGTCTTCGGCTATCTTTGTAGCCCGCTCAAAGTCACTGCTTGCCCCGGTTGTAATTTCATCAAAAATAAATTCCTCGGCGACGCGCCCTCCCATAACAACAGCCATCAGGTCCTTGAACTGATTTTCGGTCCAAAGATATCTGTCTTCTTCGGGCAGCATGGAGGTATGCCCACCCATAGCGCCGCGCGGTACAATCGAAATCTTGTGCACACGATCCGCGTGAGGCATGCACCATGCTACCAAAGCATGTCCCGCTTCGTGGTAGGCAACCATCTCTTTTTCCCTCGCGCTTATAACCCGGCTCTTTCTTTCCGGGCCTGCCGTAACGCGCTCTGTTGCCTCTTCAAGCTCCACCATAGTTATATCTTTCCTGTCGTTTCTTGCGGCAAGAATAGCGCCCTCGTTTAGCAAATTAGCGAGGTCCGCCCCGCTAAACCCGGGGGTCTGCTTGGCAATAACCCCAAGATTCACTTCGGGTGCCAATGGCTTCCCCTTGGCGTGAACTTCTAAAATAGCTTTTCTCCCCACGATATCCGGGAGATCCAGCGTCACCCTGCGGTCAAATCTGCCCGGACGAAGCAGTGCCGGGTCAAGAATATCAGGCCTGTTGGTGGCCGCAAGGACAATAACATCGGTATTGACCTCAAATCCATCCATCTCAACGAGTATCTGGTTTAGGGTCTGCTCTCTTTCGTCATGGCCGCCGCCAAGGCCCGCTCCCCTATGCCGGCCTACGGCATCTATTTCATCTATAAATATGATGCAGGGCTTGTTGCGCTTTGCCTGGTCAAACAGATCCCGGACACGCGCCGCGCCGACCCCGACAAACATCTCCACAAATTCGCTTCCGCTAATGTGAAAAAATGCCGCTCCCGCTTCACCCGCGACTGCCCTTGCAAGCAAGGTCTTTCCTGTCCCCGGCTGTCCCACGAGCAGTACCCCTTTGGGAATTTTTGCTCCGAGCGACTGAAACCGAAGAGGGAATTTCAAAAACTCAACAACTTCCTCAAGCTCGGCCTTAGCCTCCTCTACGCCCGCAACATCTGCAAATGTTACTACCGGGCCATCTGGAGCCGCCTTTTTCGCCTTGGTGCGGCCAAAATTCATAGGATTTTGGCCTCCTCCTCCCTGGCCTCTGCGCATCATCCAAAACATAAGACCACCGATAAGAATAATAGGCAAAAACATCAGAACAATCCCAAAGAATGAGCTCATTCCGCTGGACCCCTTAAAAGTAACCTCTACTCCCGACGGAGGGCCCACATTGACGCCGCTTTCTAACAATAGGCTCACAAGGTCGGTCTGCGAATCCATTCTGCTTTTAAACGGAAGGCCTTCGTCTCTACCGCTAGTTGCGCGCGGATAAACAGTAAGCTTATTGCCCGATACTTCAATCTCTCTAATCTGCTTGGCCTTTGCCATCGCAATGACCTTTGTTAGAGGCATGTCTTTATCTACACTTGCGCCTGTACGCGATTCACATGAAGAAGACAGAACAAACGCAATAATAAGAAGACCGCCCAGTATCAACAATGTCCGGACAAGTTGGTTGTTGTTTATCAATTTATCCCACCTCCTTTCCTGGTCTTTGGTTATTGTAAAAGTGCCATGTCGCTAATCTATCGAGCTCAGCCCCGCACCGTCTGGTGCAGGGCTGAGCTCGACCTACCAACCCTTTTCTTCAAGTGCTTTTTCTGCGGCTTTTTCCTGCCCTTCCTGCTTGCTGTTCCCCTCGCCCTTCGCCACCATCTCTTTGCCCAGAAACACTCCTATCACGAAATTCTTTGAGTGATCGGGCCCCCATTCGTCAAGCACTTCGTAGGTAGGCGTAATACCTACTCTGTCTTGTGCTTCTTCCTGGAAACGGCTTTTGGGATCTCTATACAATTCTTTATCTATGATTTCGGGCAACTTTGAAATAATGTGACTTTTTACGAATTCCTCCGCGGCACTAAATCCGCTATCGAGATATATCGCGCCAATTGCCGCCTCCGTGGCATTCGCAAGAATATATTCGCGAGCCCTACCGGTATCTTTTGCCTCTCCGCGCGATAAAAGCAAGAAGTCATTTATTCCTATATCGTGAGCTATTCTTGAAAGCATCTTACTGTTTACAAGAGACGCTCTCCATGATGTCAGCTCTCCCTCGGGGTTTTCGTACTTTTGATACAGATATTCCGTAACCGCAAGCTCCAAAACAGCGTCTCCTAAAAATTCCAAGCGCTCATTGTGGTTCAAATAAAATTTGGGATTTTCGTTGATGTAAGAGCGATGAGTAAGCGCCTGCAGAAGCAGGTCTTTATTTTTGAAATCCACTCCAAGGGATTTCTCGAGAGGAGAGAGATCCTTCATCATTATGTATGTTGTATATTGTATATTGTATGTTGTATAATTCACCCCAATATACTACATGCAATATACAATATACAAAAACTACTTATCTTCCTTGGGCATTGCTTTTTCACTTTTTTCTTCTTCTTTCACCTCGTCTTTCTTAGACGTCTCGTCTTTCCCCGGCTCTCCTATCTCCCTATATATGGTGCCCAGCACCCCGTTTATAAATCTTCCGGAGCTTTCCCCGCCAAAGTTCTTGGCAAGCTCTATCGCTTCGTTTATCGCAACCTTCGGAGGCACCTCGTCTCTTTTCCCCCACAGAAGTTCATAAATCCCGATGCGAAGCACATTTCTGTCTATTATTGTAACCTGCTCAAGCGGCCACTCCGGCGCGCATTTCTCTATAATTTCATTAATTTTATCCAGATGCTCCATCACGCCGTTTATAAGCTCATGAATAAAGCTCGTATCCTCGAGCCCCGACCCAAATTCCTTAATACTTGTCTCGATAATGCCCTCCATCTTGGAGTCATCTCTCCCCCAAAAATCCCATTCATAAAGGGACTGCATGGCAATGCTTCTTGATAAATGTCTTGAGGCCATTATTTTTTACTAAGTTCTTCCATAGTTCCCGAAGCTGGTGACTCTTCCTGTGGGTGCTCCTTCTCATATTCTTTTTGTTCCTTCTCTCTCCGCTTTCGCTCTTTTTTGTCAAGTTTTGCAAGTACGTTCACAACCTCTCTTTGCTTGTAGGTGCCGCAGTTTTCACAGAGGCGATGCGGCAAGACCTCTTTCCCGCATTTCGGGCAACTCAAAATAGTCACGGCGCTAAGCGCGTGATGCGATCTTCGATTGCCCTGCCGGGCTTTAGTTTTTCTCTGCTTTGGTACTCCCATGCCAATTTTTTGGTAGTCCCTCGTCGCTTCGCTCCTCGGGATACTCAAGTTTGTTATCAAATCCAAGATTTGAACAAACTTGGCAACCATCCCGAGCTTGCCGAGGGATTACCTTGTTTGTACCAAATATTCTTATTTTTGGCAAATGAAAAAGGCCCGCTCTTTCAAACGGGCCGATACCGGCAGGAAAAAAGTCAACTCGCCCTCTTTTACCCCCAGTGTTCTACATCGCCATTTTCCATAACGATGCCCCGGGCTGGAGTCCACGTGCCGCACCTGCGGCACTGGACTTCGCTATTCTCGTTCTCGGGGT
>CAJXHR010000038.1 GCA_913054525.1 uncultured bacterium
TTTGAGTAAATTATTTTTCTTGCCAAAATCATTAAGCACGCGCGTAAGGGCAGTTCTGAAGCCGGTGATATGCATACCCCCTTCCGATGTGTATACATTATTAGCAAAACCCATTTCAAGTCCCTGGATATCATCTGTATATTGAAATGCAACATCCACCTGAATACTCTCCTGTTCTTTGCTCGCGTAAAAAATATTTTTGTGTTTGGGCGTTTCGTCGCGATTCAAATAATCAACATATGATGGTATCCCACCCTCAAAGTATAGTTGATATGACCTCTCTCGCTTATCGCGTTCGTCTATAATTTTTATGCGAACCCTCCCCGCAAGATACGCTTGCTGTCGGAAATGCTTTATGAGCCACTTCCAACTAAATTTTATTTCCTTAAAAATTTCTGGATCAGGCTCAAAGGTTACAGAGGTTCCGGAAACTCCTGCAGGGCATTTTCCCACTTTGCGCACCGCCTTCTTTGGCTTGCCTCGCTCATATTCCTGCGCATAGAGAATACCACCCCTGCACACTTCGGCTTTCATATATTTTGAAAGGGCGTTTACTACAGAAACGCCCACCCCATGGAGCCCCGTAGAAATCTTATAGCCTTCCCCGCCAAACTTCCCCCCCGCATGTAAGGTTGTCATCACAGTCTCAAGGGCAGATTTTTTGGTTTGCGCGTGCCTTTCAACTGGGATACCGCGTCCGTTGTCTGTTACATTTATCACATCGTTGGGCAACAGGGTTATGATTATTTCGCTCGCATATCCCGCAATCGCCTCGTCAAGACTATTGTCGCTCACTTCTTTTATCAAATGGTGCAACCCTTCCGTCCCTGTGGACCCTATAAACATCCCTGGTCGTTTTCGGACAGGGTCAAGACCCTCCAATACCTGGATGTCTTTGGCGGTATAGCCCGCAGTTTTATCTTGTTTTTTAGCTCGTGGCATACATTGATTATACCTCTATTTTCGCTTATATGCAACTAAAATCCGCCCCTTAACGCGGAAGTTTTATTAGGTTATTTTACCTTACTTCCCATAGATTTTCTTCCAAAACTTTTGTAATTTTAGACATTATTTCGTCTACTTCTTGTGACGTTAGGGTTTTTTTGTCTGATTGAAAGATTAGGTGAAATGCTAAGTTTTTCATGCCTTCGGGCAGATTTTCTCCCTCAAACATATCAAAAAGATCAATGTCCCGAAGCAAAGGACCCGAAACGCTGTTTATCGCATTAAGCGCCTCAACAACCATCGTGCCGCGAGGTACAAGCACTGCTATATCGCGCACGACCTCCGGATACTTAGAGGGCTTCTGGTATATATGCTCCTCTTCGGCAGCCGCCGAGATTTTATCAAAATTGAATTCAGCGCAGTACACTTTTCCCTCGACGCCGAACTTCGAAAGTATATCCGGATGCACTTCACCTACAAACCCTACAAAGTTATTATCCGCGCGTATAATCGCCCGTCGCGCCGGATGTAAAAGTAAGCCGTGATACTTCTCGTCTTCTTCTGAAAACGTCGGGTCAAAGTAAAAATCATTTATTCCTAATTTTTTTAAAAACTCGTCTGCATATCCCTTCACTTCATAAAATCCATTTGCCGCGTTCTCCTTCCCTGTAAGTGCAAAAATAAAATTTTCTTCCTCTCTAATATCTTCGCCTTCTTGGAAAAATACTCTGCCGATCTCGAATAACTTGATTGCCTCAAAATATTTTTTATTCGATGCTATATTTTTTAAAACTCCGTGCATAAGCCAAGGTCGCAAGTATTGAAATTCGTCGCTTATGGGATTTGTCAATTCAAGAAGCGGAAATGCATAATCCTCCTCTTGAGATTTGGGTATCATTGAGTAGTTATAAACTTCTGAAAATCCAAAGCCGGATAATATATCACGTGCGCGAGATCGCCAAAAAACCTGCTCATTTCTACGCGGGACGGCGAGAGTTCCTTGCGGGGCTATGGGTTTTATATTCTCATACCCGTATATCCTACCGATTTCTTCTATTACGTCTTGAGCTGCATCAATATCCAATCGGTAAGCGGGAACATCAACAGTGAACTTAAATCCCAGATCCTTAATCTTAAATCCCCCCGTAAGCGAAGTCAGCCCAAATCCTAATTTCTCCAAAATCTGCTTCATCTTCTTTTTTGAAATGTCAGTGCCGAGCAAGCTGTTTACGTAGCGCGTATCAATGGCAATCTTTTTTGACTTTTGAGGGCTTGGGTAAATATCTATTTTTTGGACAATTTTTACTTTTGGATTCGTCTCTCTCAACAACTCAATCGCTCTCTCGAGCGCTTGCGGCGGTAAATTTTGGTCAAACCCATGCATATAGCGCACTGCGGCATCGGTTTTAATTCCCAGCTTCTGAGCGGCCTTACGAATCCGCGCGGCGTCAAAAATCGCGGCCTGAAAAATTATTGTCTTTGTGCTGCTATCGATTTGAGTATTTGCGCCGCCTTTTATGCCCGCAAGATCGATGATGCGGCTTTCGTCTTCTATGATTATCGCGTCCGCGCCCAAATCATGCGCCGCGCCATCAAGCGTCTCAAGCTTCTCTCCTTGTTTTGCCAAGCGTATATTCATGTTCGCTCCGTTAATCTTGTCAAAATCAAACGCATGAAGCGGCTGGCCAAGCTCCCACATAATGTAATTGGTGATATCGACTATATTACTAATCGGCTTCTGATTCATAGATGCCAATCTCTCCTTAATCCACTCCGGCGAGTCCGCAATCTTCACTCCTTCAACAACATAGGCAGTGTATCGGGGGCATAAACTTTTATCCTGTATATCAACTTGCAGCAGTTTTTTGCTCTCCCGCCCGAGGCGGGCCAGCCCTGGGCTGGGATTTTTGAGCTTTGAATCTGTCAATGCGGCTATCTCTTTCGCCACTCCCAAATGGCTCAGGCAATCATGCGCCCTGTTTGGAAGAATATCTATAGCCAAAATATGGTCCTCGTCCTTTTTCTCCACTTCCTCCACCTCGAAACTGTGCATCGTTAAAAGTTCCGCCAATTTTTCCGGTTCCGGCAAAGATTCAGAAAAAAAAGATTGTAGCCAATTATATGAAAATTTCATATTAGAACTGTTTTAAAAATCTCAAGTCGCCTGAATAAAGCAACCTGATATCATCAATTTTGTATTTCATCATTGCGATTCTATCCAATCCTATTCCGAAAGCAAACCCTTGCCAGTTAACGGGATTATATCCTGCCGCCTTGAAAACATTCGGGTGCACCATGCCTGCCCCGAGCATTTCCATCCACCCCTTGGGGCCATACATATCAACTTCAAAACCCGGCTCCACAAACGGAAAAAAGCTTGGGCGCAAACGAATTTTCACATTTTCTCCAAAAAGCTGTGACAAAAATTCATTGATCACTGCCTTAAAATTTGCGACGCTCATATCTTTGTCCACCATAAGGCCCTCAAGCTGATAAAACTGTATATCATGCGAAGCGTCGGACGCCTCGTGGCGGAACACCCTGCCTGGGGCAATTATGCGAATGGGCGGCTGATGCTTTTCCATATGGCGAATTTGCACGGGACTCGTATGAGTGCGCAAGAGCAGCTCCTTGTCCTGCATCCAGAAAGTATCCCAAATATCCCGGGAAGGATGATCCTTGGGAATGTTCAGGGCGTCAAAATTGTACCACTCCGTCTCAAGCTCCGGACCTTCAACAATCTCAAATCCGAGCGAAGAAAAAATCTCATTCACTTTCTGCTGAATTTGCGTGAGCGGATGCAGATGCCCCAGCTCCGCTTTCTTGCCGGGAGCAGTAACGTCAAGCCACTCGCCCCTGAGGGCCTCTTCCGCGCCGGAGGACTTGAGCTCGCTTGACCTCTTTAAAACTTCTTCCTCTATCTCTTTTTTCAGGGACTGAAGCTGGGGAGCTCGCTCCTTCTTCTCCCTTTCCGAAAGATCCCCGATACTCCGAAGCGCGAGCGCAACCTCGCCTTTTTTGCCAAGATATTTTTTATAAATGCCGTCCAATTCTTTCAAATCGGACGCGGAATTTATTTCTTTTTTTATTTTATCCAATTCTTCCATTATTTTTTATATATCGCTACCATTTCAAGCGCCACGACTATTAAAAAAACCGCAAGTACATTCCCTATATTAAGCACAGAAAATGTTTCAAGTATTATGATTGAAATTGCAAGCGCGGAAAATAGAAACCCCCTTCGCAGTGCCCCTTTAAACTCAAGAGGCCTTCCAAGCAATTTTGAGCCCCAAATGCCAAAGAGTGTAAATATGCCCACAAAAGAAAAAAACATACTTCCAAAAAACAACGCGCGGACAGATAAATCTGCCGAATGCGGATCAGAACCCCACAAGATCGCGCCAAACGAAACAAGTGAAAAAATTGTAAAAATAAACAGCAACGCTGTGTTCATATATTGTATTATAAACCGCAAGGACAATGCAAACAAGGGAAATAAAAACGGCTAAGTCGTATACTTAGCCGCATCAACACCTACAAGCTCTTGAATTGAGCTGACTCCCTCCCTGTCCATATATTCCACAAGTCCCCTATTTATCCTGCCAAATACAGTGGGCCCTTCTCCTCTGATTGCGCTGACAATCTGTAGGGGCAGGGCGCCAGCTTTTATCTTTTCAAGGGCTGTCGGGGCATCCTTGATCCCCCCTGCGCCCATAATAGAGATACTTCCTCCCGTTTTTCTATATATATACGCAATTTGCATGACGCTCATCGCACGAAAATCCGGATCGTCTCCGGAAAGGCCGCCTGCTTCGTCTGCAAACCCGTATTTCCCTTTTATATCAGTATTAATGGTGGTGTTGGAAGCGACTATACCAACGCCGTACCCGCAGGCCACCTCAATAACTTCGTCCAGCTCCTCCCAGCTAAGGTCGGGGGCAATTTTTATGAACAGCGGCTTCCTTCTGCCCATCGTCCCCGTTGCCCTAAGGCACGAGGCAACTATACACTCAAGCCACTGCTTTCCCTGAAGCCTTCTCATTTTTGGTGTATTGGGCGAACTTAAGCCAAGCGTGAACCACGACGCGACATGATACGTCTTGTACACAACTTGAACGCAAGCCCTTGCGTGATCTTCCGGTATCTCGGACTGCACAACTTCTTTATTTTCCGACACATTTATACCAACAGGAATACCGGACTCAAAATACTTCCGGAGATTTGTAGAAACCTTGCTCATGCCTCCGCTATTGAACCCCAATCTATTTATAACTACTCCGGGCGCAGCAACAAATTGCCGGGGTTTGGGATTGCCATACTGCGGATGCGCTAGAACCCCGCCGAATTCACCGCCTGCCGCGCCAAGCTGCCAAATCCCCCTGACCGCTCTTCCTTCTTTATCCCAACCGGCTCCCGCAAGCAAAGGATTATCAAACTCAACCCCTGCTACATTAATATGCAGCTTCGGATGCGAAAACCTTTTGCGCTTATAGGCAAATTGTTCTACAAGCTTAAGCCCGCCGGGCATCATCTCCGCCCAATGAAGCGCCTCGCGTGCCTTAATATGCCAAGTTTCCGAATCCAATCTATCAAGAACTGGGCTTACTATTTTCTTATATATCATAGTTCCTCCATCGGACCACAGATGTGAATTTTCAAAAAACAACTTCGTCTTTCAGGCGAAGTTTACCAAAATCTTGACAAAAATGCAATTATACGACCCACCCGATAAGCACGATGCCGCCTACAAAGAGCGCGAGGTGCACGAGATCGTACTTATGCTCACTGCGGTGATGTATCTCGGGAATGAGATCCGAGAGAGAAATATATATGAATACTCCAACTGCAAAGGCTATTACAAAAGGGGTGAAACCTTCAATAGCCGGCGCGATGAAAAAAGTTATTACGGCTCCGACAAGCGTCGCTGATGCCGTTACAAAATTCAAGAGAAGTGTTTTTGCTTTTGAAAATCCGGCATGAAGCATTACTCCAAAATCCGCAATCTCTTGGGGAAGCTCATGCGCTATTACTCCTATCGCCACTCCTACCCCCAGCGAAAAATCCGTAAGAAAAGCGACTGCTATCAAGACCCCGTCCACGAAATTATGAAGGCCGTCTCCAATAAGCAAAAGATATGCCTTCGCGGCAATCCCGCTTTCCTCGGGATGATCGCCGTGCTTTGTATGCTCCGCGGCATGAATTCTGTGATGGTGATACCACCATAAGAATCTTTCCAATGTAAAAAACACCACAATAGCAACAACAGCGGTGAGCGCGACTTTATGTATATCACCGATTTCCTCAAGGGCCTTCGGAAGCAAATCCAAAAATGCCACGCCAAGAAGCACGCCCGCCGCAAAGCTAATCAAAAATAATGAAAGTTTTTTAGCTAGCTGCTCCTTCCATAGCAAAACAAGCCCCCCAGCCATGGAGAGTATAGAACCAGCAAGTGAAAAAAGTATAATCCAAGCTAACATAT
>CAJXHR010000039.1 GCA_913054525.1 uncultured bacterium
AGGAAAAAACTTACCACAAGTCCAAAAATATCATTCTTCCGAGCTGAGGCAAAAATCTCTCTATGCCCGGAATCATGCCCCAGAAATCCTATCTGACCAAATACAAATGCCATTAGGATGGCATTCAGAAGCTGCAGCCAAAAACTCTCCACGGTTATAATGATTGCGATGCTTAAAGCCAACAATCCTAAAATTACAACAACATTGCCCGCATAGTAAGCCGGCTGCCTGTCCAGCAAACCTTGCTGCCGGACAAGTCGCGTGAGCTCTTTATAGCTTGCTCGACTCGAATTTTCCATTTTACGCCTCTCTTTATATGTGAAAGAACTTTTATCCACCTTAGCATTATTCCTATAGATTGATAAGTCCAAATAAAAAATCTGTCAGAAAACGGCTCGTCTATGCACATAGAGTATAATGTGGTACGCTCAAAATATTGTTCTTTGACTTAAAGCTGGGGTGAAAGAAATGACGAGCGTAATGGCCTCTGTTTTCAAAACGGTAGTGATGGACTGGCCGCCTCCAAAATATCACGAGCAAACGCCGAACTTACCGTTCTTGGCAGGCATGATAGCAATACATCTGATAGTAGCTTTTGCTATTTTTAGATTTATAAATAATGGCTTCTACAACCTTACGGCAAGTGCCGCGACCATGGGATCGGTCTGGGCGCTTGGCGGGTTTGGGATCGCATTCTATTATCACAGAATGCTCACGCATGAAGGCTTCAAGTCGTGGTTTTGGCTCAGATGCCTTCTTGGCGCATGCGCTTCATTGCTTAACCAAGGAAAGCCGGCTTGGTGGGCGGCGCTTCACTTCGCGCACCATAGCTACTCCGACAGAGAAGGTGATCCGCATACCCCAAACAACGGATTCCTTTGGGCGCACTGTATAACCTATATATTTAAGTATGAAGACCCGTATTTTGAAGCACGACTAAAGAAGTACAGGGAAGATCCCGCTGTCCGCTGGCAGGAAAAATACTATATTATCTTTGCCACTATGCCGTTTACTATCCCCCCTACAGTAGGATTCTTTCTGGGGGGGTGGCCCTTGGCCATAGAAATGACCCTGGCGTCAGTTGTTGGCCTGGCCGCCGGGCTTCATCTCACATGGAGCATAAATTCGTGGGACCATATAGGCAAACTCCCGCCATTTATACGCTGGCTTGAAAAAACTCCGGTGATTAATTTCTTTATCGGACAAAAGACACGCGAAATTACCCCCGGAGACCGCAGCCGCAACAATAAATTTCTTTCTACGTTCACTTTCGGAAAAGGTAATCATGAAGATCATCACGCCGACCCGCAAGCAGCTTATCATTCCGGAAATTGGGATATAAATAAATGGGTTGTTCTTGCTCTGGAGCGCCTTGGGATAATATGGGACGTCAAACACCCCAAACCAACATCTACCAAAAACTAAAAGTCCGCTCTCCTAAGCGGGCTTTTTTATTACCTCAGATACTTAATCCTATTCTCATTATGCTCGTCCAGGGTTTTTGAGAATATAGTCTCCCCCGTTGTTGGAGTTGAAAGATAATATAGATATTCTGATTCTATGGGATCTATAGCGGCGTTTATGGCGTTGATCCCGGGATTTGCTATGGGAGTTGGCGGAAGGCCCCGGTATTTATAAGTATTATAAGGAGAATCAATTAGCTTGTGGTCGTTTGTGATTTCACCTGTTTTTTTGCCGGTAAGATACGCGAGAGTAGCGTCCACCTGAAGCGGCATGCCTATCTCCATGCGCTTCCAAAGCGCGCCCGATACAGTTCGCATATCTTCGTACGTCTGTACCTCCCGCTCTATCAGGGAGGCCATGATGACGACTTCGTATAGATTCTTCCCCCGCGCCTTGATTTTTACGCGCATAGCATCTGATATTTTTGAATCAAAATTCCCAAGCATCCTTTTTACGATGTCGTTTAGGGAAGAGTCCTCCTCGAAAAAATAGGTGTCGGGGAAAAGAAAGCCGTCCAGCGTGGCGCGCGGAGGAAGATCCGCAAGATACGCGAATCCAAAAATTTCCTTCGCCAAGGGCGCTGTTATCCCTACCGCCTCTTCCAGCTCAGACTCGCTCACATTAAGCCCGCCGGCAATAAGTGCGTCTTCTATCTGCCCGGTTGTATATCCTTCCGGTATTGTAATTCTCACTCCCGGATCAAACCTTACCTTTCCCTCCGCAAGGATACGCACAATTTCGGGAATTGTCTTGGCGGGGGAAAGCTCATATTCTCCCGCCTGCAAAAGATTTCCCGCATCTTTTCGCCAAATATAATAATTGAAAAATAAATCGTTGGATATAATCCCCTCTTTCTCCAGATTAACAGCGATTTCTTTGGCGCCCTGCCCCTTATCAATAGTAAAATCAATTATCAGGTCGCTTGAAGAATCCGCCGAGCCCATGGAGCCGAAAGTTAAATATGCCAAAAAAACAATGGCAACAAGATCAATTGCCATAAATACGAGAAGTCCTAATTGTGCTAATTTACGGGACATAATGGCATTATACAACAAATAAAAAGGCCCCGCTACTACGGGGCGTTAAGCCATTCTTTTCGAATAAATTCGCGCTCTATCCAATCAATAACTTCCTCCACTCTTAGATCGCCGAACAGCGCCTGCCATGCGTCTCTTCTTTTTTTAGTTTTAGTGGTTTTGATATCTTTTATTTTCGAATCTACCCTTTTGTCTTTCCAGGGTTTTAAAACCCTAAAACGCACATAGAAAAAATTTTCACTTAAACCGCCGTTTTTGTCCATGTAGTTCCAAAGCTTACCGACCACTTCAGACGCTTTCATGTTTTCAAACAATGTGTGCCAATACCTGTGTCCGTCCAGCCCGTTTGGCCATCTGTCGTCCGGATATGTATTATCCTTATCTCCGCCTCCCCGGGACCTTGGGAGTATATGGTGCGATCCTCCCCGCTCCATGGCTTTCCGGCTCATCCTGCCACTCCCGATGCCACGCTACACAACTCCTAAATCCTCTTGCAACTTTTCATAAATATCCAGATTACTCAATTCAACCGGATCACGCTCTGATCCGCAAAAAATTGTCGTATTACACACAATACGGCCATTGTGAACGTTAGTACGCACACATCCATATCCAAAGTCAACCGTTTTACCCATTCGCTGCTCAAATTTAGTTTTGTGCTTATTGGTGCCTAATTGAAGCGCCACGCGTTGTCCCAGCTCTGCATTCCACTTCTCTACTTCAACTGCGGTATGAAAGTTGGCTAGAACAACAACGTGTGCTCTTCTTCCAAAGGCAAGTTCGTGCTCCGCCCTAAGAGATGTAGTGGCAGCACGCCCCATATGCGGATGGAATACTTGAAGTTTAATGCCGGATGGAAATTTATATACTTTATCTATGATATTAGTAATCTTGGATCGGACAATCTTTGTGATTTCTCCGTTTAAACTGCGTACCTTGCTTTGACTTCTCACAATGTTGGTAATGCCGTCTACGACCAAGCCCTCCAACTCCAAATGGAAAATGGCCAATGGCGTTACCCCAAGGTCCTCCTCCCATTCGTCGTGATTACCCGGAATATATACAAAATCCAATAGAGCCTTCTTAATAGCCCGCCCCATCTTGATGCTTGTATCTATACCCTCGATATTTAATCTTGTTGCAAACACCTTCAAGAGCACTTTGGCTATCATCCTTGCGGCAAACTTTTCCTGCTCTGTATAGTTCATTCCCCCAATCACTTCCCCGCGCTCAACGAGATTGTGCTTAAGGCCTTCAATGAAGTCGCCCGCTCCTACAAGTATCGTGGCGCACTCTCTTTCAACGAATTTGGGCATTTCATCCACAAAATATTCATAATCAGAATTTACTGATCCTGCATGCAGACAACCGAATGCGACGATAGATTCCGTTTTAAAACGGTTAGAATCTACAACCGGATACCGCAAAGTATGCTTAAACCAGTCAGATGGAAAATCATATCGGCGGGATGCCTCGTCGTATATGAGTCCGGGCCAATCTCCGTCCGGCTCCATAATACCCTTTAGGATACGGACTACTGTCGGTCTCTGAATAGAAAGAGAGTCGGCTATATACCCTTCGGTTATGGGACCGCTTATAATGTGGTTGATAATCTTATTCTGATTACGAGATCTGCTCTCAGGCTTGGGCACGAAAGTGCGCTCATACATCAAAAGGTCTTTCAACGTATGATTTGTTGGGCACATATGCTCATTATCCGCCGAAAGCTTCAGCGTTACGACGCCAACCTGATTTTCAGAGGTAGTAGTTTCCGTGGGCCTAGATATCATAGGAAGACCCATATAATCTCTTGGGACCTCTCCTTTTGGCTTTGCGATGTAAGATCCGGTACAGCCGACAATATATACATCCACAAACCCCTGAGCGCTGCGTTCCTGATTCTGTCGCACAATTCTGTCAATTGCCGTACTTGCATATTGAGAGCTCCATTGCGCCCTATCCGGAACCAATACTTCGATAGTTTTGCCCACCACTTTAGTCGGCAGACGCTCGTCGGACTTGTTGTAGTAAAGAATATCCGGACGAAGTTCAATCAGCTCAGTGGCAACTTCTTGTCCAATATCCTTGTCGTACGGCTTGCTGGTTATAAGATAAATCTTCACAGGCACGCCGGCTTCTATTTCAAAGCTGGGAATCTCGCGGGAGAGCTCAGCTGCCGAATTTTTAATAAATTCAGTACGTAGTTGCCTGCGGATAACCGTAGAATTAGCGGTCTCTCCCGATTCTTTGGCCTCCGCCTTCTTTTCTTCCAAGTTTCTTGCTACAAATTCCCTTGCTTGGACCTCAAGCGCCCTGCCAGCCACAAGGCCGCCAGCGATAATAACAAATTTAGAGTCGTTTTCAGCGAAAATCTTGAAGCCAATCTCTAAAAGGCCGCTGCGATATCCGTCACCTCCGTAATCAATACGGGAGCACAGACCAACTATCACGCTTTGACTTGCCATATCAGACATCTCCTTTTGTCGCTCATTTCCTTTCCGCCGGGTATGAAATAAGATTAATTGTAAAAAAACTTTCCTTTTTTATACCGTATCATATATTCAAAAAAACATAAAAGCCCTCCGACCGCGGTCGGAGGGCTTATGATATATCAAGCCCTTGTAACTGTGAATTCCGGAATTGATTTGAACTCCTCCGGATCGTCGGAGGAATCCGGCTTTCTACGTTTGGATACTCTTTGTATCCCCCCTTTGAAGACCCTCTCATCTTCAACCCTTCCAAGATCATCTTCTCCAAGAATCCTTTTTAGAAGCATCCTGCGCCCCTCACGCATAAGTAAAAGCCGCTTTAAGGACTCTATTGTCTCCGCTCGCGGAGAATCGCGGAACACAGGAGAAAGTGCATACTCCATATACTCTCTTGTTGTCTTCTTGAGCAGCTGCGCGCGCTCACGAATTTTCTGCGCGAATTTTGGACAATTCCACATATAGTGCGCGTCACACTCCCAATCATCACCTAGGTCAGGCGGTTCCGCACCGTACTCAAACGGAAAACACATCGGTATTAAATGAGTCAAAAAAACATCAAACTCACATTCCTCTTCGGACCGGGAATCCTTTAAAATACTATTGTGTAATCTCTTCCTTATGTCATCGGTGATTTCGCCCCACTCATCCATGATTCGATTCATCTCGTCCGCGGAAATATTGCTGATATGTCCATTCGTACTCATCACTGGTCTCCTTTTAATACGAGCAAACAGTCCACTTGAAGAACTCTCTTGTAGGTACTCTGAGCACAAGTTTTAGTATCTCACATATTATACACTAAACCCCAAAAAAAGCAAGGTATAAGGGCCAATTTCAACGGCTCAATACTTTTAAAGTATTGAGCCGTTGAAATTGGCTTAGATATGTCTCATTCCACGATAGCCCGGATGCGGCGGATACCGGCACCTACGGATTCTTCTTTAGTTATTTTGAAATGCACAAGCTCCCCTGTGTGCGCCACATGCGGGCCGCCGCAGAGTTCACGGGAGAAAACCTCGCCGGATTTTGAATCAACCGCGGAGTACACTTTTACGGTTTCAGGATACTTTTCTTTTTCAAAATATAACGCGCCTGTTTTGACGGCATCCTCGTAAAGCAACTCTTCGTAGCCCATATCCAGGTTTCTTTCTATGACATCGTTTATCAAATCTTCCACTTTTTTAATTTCTTCTTCTGATAATTTTCTATCAAATACGAAGTCAAACCTCAATCGTTCAGCCGTAATATCGGAGCCCGCCTGATGCACCTTATCGCCAAGCACTTTTCTAAGCGCAGCTTGAAGAAGGTGAGTTGCCGTATGAAGGCGCGTGACAATCTTGAGCTCTTCTTCATTCGCCGCCTT
>CAJXHR010000040.1 GCA_913054525.1 uncultured bacterium
CCATATTATACCATTTTCCTCCAAAAAATCAATCCGCGTTAAAAGCCCACGGCAACTGCCGGGGGCTTTTAAAAATTTATTACTTTATTCCTTCTTGGAATCAACCGCCCCTCCAAACAGTACATTCTGCAAAACCTTCCCCATCACAGAAATTAATAGCGCAAACATAGATAGCCCCGCCACCATTGTGAATCCCGCTACAATCCTTCCCAGCACGGTTTGGGGGACCATATCCCCATATCCTACCGTTGTCAGCGTCACAATAGCCCACCACATTCCTGCAGGTATATTTGTAAAATCAGTGCCCGCTACCCTGCCCTCGGCAAGAAATATGAGAGTCCCCGCTATTACAACAAGCGAAAACAGCGCAAAAAAATAAATTTCAAGATTAGCAAACCTTACTCCGTCCAATACGTTCTTCTGCCCGCCCCTAAGGTTATGGGAATAGCGAATTAATTTCAATATACGGAAAAGCCGCAAAAGGCGTATTATTCTCAACACCCTCAATACCCTCAAGCCGCTTAGCGCGGCAAACACGGGCACGAAGAGAGTAAGCAATGTCGGCAATATTGCCAAGAGATCCACTATTCCGAATAAACTAAAAAGGTATTTTTTCTTCGATTTTGCAATATAAATATATATCAAATACTCCGCGGTAAATATTCCCACAACCACCCACTCGCTAATCGCAAAAAACCTTTTATATTGTTCCCCGATCGATGTTACCGACTCGGCTATAATAAACCCGACGGAAATCAGGATAATAATAGAAAGCACATCATTTACCTTGTGGTACAAAGGGTCGGTCGGATTCGCAAATGCTCTATAGAGAAATTTACGCATGGGTATATGTAATTATCGTAACATAATCTTAATGCCTTTATAATAATAAACCCCGAAAGGTTATTCAAGTATTTACAGAATTAAATAATACTATCATAGTAATAAAAGCAACTTTAAAATAGCTCGGAATCGATTCAGCCGCATAGGCATGGAGGAAGCAAATGATGATAAGAAAATTTTCGGTAATCCTTGTGTTTGTGTTGGTGATTGTGTTGGCGTCTACTGCTTGTGCCGGCGCCGGGATTGAGGCAGATGCCGACAGCCTTGCCCAACGCCAAGATCTAATCGCTAAAATCAAAGAGTACGAAAAGGGCATTGGATTCCGGGCGACGAAGACTTTTCAAAAATATTCGGGCAAACAAGACGCATACTACCTATGCTACTACACGGGAATATTCGAGCTTCCGGATTCATATGAAGGCCTGAAGTTCAAAGACGGGAATAAGGACGGCTGTGATATTGACGAACAAAAATATGACGTTTTGTTCCATGCCGCGGAAGCGATTGCGGGCGAAAAAACCCCTATAACACCCTCACTTCTCAGAAACTCTACGGAAAGATTCATAATGACTGTGATTCATGAAGATTTTCATGAGCAAGTAGGCGAAAATTTGCCCACTGGGGCAATGAACGAGTCCTTTTCAACATTCATTGGCCTTGCTGCAGCGAGCCAATTTGCACGGGATGAGTTTGGGGAAACGTCACAGGCATATGTTGATTTATCCAACGATACAAAAAACTTTCTTCAAGCTGCCCGCATTGCCAATGGATACCATAAAAAACTAAATGTTATTTTCAAATCCCATCACGATGGTACAATTACCGCCCGGCATGCCGCCACAAAAAAAGCTAAGGTTTTTTTACAGCTCCAGAAAGAGTGCAGTGCATTGCCTGCTCCGACTGCGGTATGGCGATGCCCCGGATTCAACAACGCCCATCTCGCCTTCAGCGTGACGTATAGCAGGCACTACCCGCTCGCGTATGAGCTATATATGGCCAAAGGGCAAGACCTTGCCGCAACTATGCAAGCCATACTGGAAGTTTCCCAAAAGCGCCTATCAGAAGAAGAAGCCGTGGATTATCTACAAAGCATCATCAACCAATCAAGCAAAAAGCTCCCTTCATAAAGGGGGCTTTTAAAATTACAAAAACCGCCCGAAAGCGGTTCAAGTAAGATACTGTTAGTGGGGCCAAAATGCTGCGGCATTTCGGCATCCTACTAAAACATAGTCGTGGCTGAAGCCACTCGTTGTTTTAGTGGACCTAGCGGGAATCGAACCCACAACTCTTCCATGCCATGGAAGCGTGTTACCACTATACCATAGGCCCTATTTTGAATACTTTTTGAGCTCCGCAACTTTATCCGTCTTCTCCCACGGAACATTCAGATCCTCACGGCCAAAATGACCGTATGCTGCGACTTGGCGGTAGAGAGGGCGGCGTAAATTAAGATTTTTTATAATCATCCCCGGCCGCAAATCAAAAACTTTTTCTACGACTTCTGAAAGTTGATCATCCGATATTTTGCCCGTGCCATACGTATTTACGCGAATCATCAGGGGCTCTATAACACCGATGGCATACGCCACACGCACCTCCGCCTTCTTGCTAAGCCCTGCCGCTACTATATTCTTGGCGACATACCGCGCCGCGTAACTACCCGACCTATCAACCTTAGATGGGTCCTTGCCGGAAAAACATCCCCCCCCGTGACTTCCCACGCCACCATATGTATCCACAATTATTTTTCGCCCTGTAAGGCCTGTGTCTGCCTGCGGACCGCCTGTAATAAACTTTCCTGCCGGATTGATAAAATATTTAGTTTTCCTATCTAACAGATTTTTAGGAACAACAGTGTTTATAACTTTTTCTTTTATGTCCTTACTCAGCTTCGCTAGGCTCACATCCGGACTCTGCTGCGTAGAAATAACTACGCTCTCAAGACGCTTTGCCACGCCATTTTCGTACTCCACCGTAACCTGCGATTTCCCGTCAGGACGAATATAAGGTAATATCTTTTTTTTGCGCACTTCGGCAAGACGCTTTGTAAGCTTGTGCGCGAGAGATATAGGCAGGGGCATCAATTCCTTTGTCTCGTCCGTCGCGTAGCCGAACATAAGGCCTTGGTCGCCACTCCCCAATTTTGTAAGATCTTCCTTGACCACTCTAATTCCTTTTGCGATCTCAGGGGACTGCTCCTGAATCGCTGTCACTACACCACAATTCGCATAATGAAAACCGAAACTAGGGTCCGTATATCCCACGTCTTTTATAACACCGCGTGCAATAGTGGGAATATCTATATATGCAGATGTCGTAATCTCTCCCGCGATAAGCATTAAGCCGTTCGTCACAAACGTTTCCACGGCCACCCTGCCTTTTGGGTCTTTTTCCAAGATCGCATCCAAAATAGCATCAGATATCTGATCGCATAGCTTATCGGGATGACCTTCTGTTACGGATTCTGATGTAAAATATTCGCGTATAATATCCTTTTTGTACAACAGTATTAGAAAAAACTCAAGTAAAAAGCTCGAAATTAATCGAGCTTTGATTTTTTTTACTTGCACTTTGCGCACAGTTGAGGATTGCCTGTAAGAATCCGTATGGCAACGCCATATTTCTTACACAGCGCGTCGTACTTGTTGAAGCTCATATTCCACCTCCTTTTTGAATTTACTCAAACAGCGAGCTAACGGACTGATTGGTATGAATTCGATATATTGCTTCTCCTAAAAGCGGAGCTACAGACACGACCTCGACTTTGCCCTCAATAATGCGCGGATGATTCCCGCGTATGGAATCCGTTATAACTATTTTCTCCACAAGAGAACCCGCAAGCTTTGGGGTTACTCTATTATTGGTACCGTTGAAAACTCCGTGCGTGGCAAGAGCAAAAACCCTTCTTGCTCCAAAATCCTTGAAGGCGCGGGCAGCATCAGCTGTCGTGCCTCCAGAATCTATCATATCGTCTACGATAAGGACGTTCTTTCCGTTAGGATCGCCTATTACATTCAGAATCTCCGTATCGCCGGTGAATGTGTCCCTCCTTTTTTCAATGAGCACGAGGGGCACATTACCGCCCAATGCCTCGGCATAACCTCGCGCAAACTTACCTGCGTTAAGGTCGGGCGCCCCTATCACAAACCCCTCTTCCATAAACCGGGTGAATTCCTTGCTCTCCCGAATAAATCTCAAAAACGCAGACCTGGCCCATAAATGATCGCAGGGCTTCTTATGGGCCCTCCAGCTATTTTCTATAGCAGAACTATGCGTATCCAGTATCAAAAGCCTGTCGGCACCGGCGTCCTTAATGGCAACGGCATCGTCAACGGCCGTTACGGGAGCCCTTGGCGCATCCTTGCGGTCTTGTCTTGCGTAGCCAAAGTAAGGAATAACCGCCGTAATCCTCCCGGCAGAAGCCCCTACAGCAGTGTCTATCATCATGCGAAGTTCTCTGAAATTTTTCTCCGGCTGATTAGTTGACTGGATGATAAAAACATCGGCACCCCTTATATTCTCATCGTACCGCACGTAAAGCTCGCCGTCGGGAAATTCTTTTTTCCCGTCAAGAAGCCAGAGTTCAAAGTCGCCTCGGCCGTGCTTGCTTAAAAATTTGCCTTTGCTGTCGGTGATATATTTCACTATATCCCGCGCGAGCCGTTCATTGCTCCTTCCGCCGAATATTTTAAGATCCATTGCATCAACCCTGTAACCATATTGGGTGTAGATGGATAAACCTGCCCATCCCCATTCCCAGCAGCGGATACTGTCTATACGCCTCCTGACAGGGCCAGCACCTTCCTCCCAACGCAGGATCTCCCCGAAGATAGCAGCCGAATGTCTGGCAAAATGGTTCGCTCTTCAAAAAATCTGCTATCGCGCCGTCTATTTTCAAAAGAAGGCGCCACGGTGCTCTTACAGCCCATACCGCATATACATACATCGCTCATTAACCTCCTATTTTATTTTCAAAGGACTTGTCCCAGTGCCCCCAGGAAGAATCGAACTCCCAGCTTTCCCTTAGGACGGGATTGTTTTATCCGTTAAACTACGGGGGCTTCGCCAGCATTATACACTATTTTCCCCATATTTGCAATTGTCATGGCGGTATGATATAAGGCGTTTAGTACCTACTTGGATTAATAAAGTGAGAGGGTGGTTATGGATGACTGGTCTAAACTGATTACTGAACGCGCAGCACAACTGCAAAGAAATGAGGTTAATTTTAGCGATTTTATGGCCCTCTATCACAAGGCGAGTGAAGATCCCGAGGATCTGAAATTATTTGCGCAGGGACTCGCTCAAGTAATCAGTCAAAACAAGAGTCCTTTCATTATACGGGAATGTGTGATTTTGGCTGCAAGGGTCAATTCGCCGGTTCTTCACCCGGCAATAGAAGAATTGGAGAAATCACGACGATTTGTCCGCTCGGACATGAACGGAGATATTGCCGATGCTATAAAAAACTATTATTCCCGCACCCGGTCTCCCGGACACCAACGGCCTTAACCCATACCTTTTCATTACCGCAGCTATGCAAGTGATGCAGTCCAAAATTCCGGACTGCTTTTTAATATTTGCACGGCTTTTTTATTTTGCTATAATACCCTCATATAATCAGTAAACAAAACTATGGAAAAATCGCCAGTTGTAGGAATAGTAAAAAGGGTCTCGCCTGCCGTCATAAATATTGTAATCTCAAAGGACATGCCCAAACTCGAGGGCTTCTATACCATGCCTTTTGGGGGGCAAGAGTATATGGTGCCCAAGTTTGACAAAACCAGCAAGCACAAAGTAAAAATTGGCGGCGGATCGGGATTTATCGTATCGCCCGACGGCGTTGTTCTTACAAACGCGCACGTAGTCGCCGACCCAGAAGCAGAGTATACGGCAGTCATGGACCATGATGACGACGCCAAGCTGCCTATTAAAATTCTTGCAAGAGACCGTATCAACGATATCGCAATACTAAAAATAGATCCGCCGACCAATGAAAAAAACAAAAAGGACTTCAACTTCCCCCACATCGAGCTCGGCGACTCGACTCATCTTGAGCTTGGAGAAGACTTAATCGCGGTGGGATATGCCCTTGGAGAATTTAGAAACACTGTCTCAACTGGCGTGGTCTCGGGCCTTAGCCGGTTTATCCAGGCGCAGACCGGCTACGAACGCCATGTGGAACGCTTGCGGGGGCTTATTCAGACGGATGCGGCAATAAACCCGGGTAACTCGGGCGGGCCGATTATCAATATGGAGGCAAAGGTAGTCGGCATAAGCACGGCCGTGGTATTCGGCGCGCAGAACATCGGCTTTGCAATCCCTATAAACAACGCAAAAAAAGACCTCGAAGAACTCAAAAAATACGGCCACATTCGCCAGCCGTTTTTTGGCGTAAGATACATCATAATAGACGAGATGATACAAAAACAGAACAAGCTTCCGGTAGATTCCGGCGC
>CAJXHR010000041.1 GCA_913054525.1 uncultured bacterium
CGAAGACCCTCCCGATACCAGCAAAACTATAGCGACAATGCCTGCTATGGCAACTAGCGCCACGACAACTAATATCCACTTTTTACGATCGCGACCTTCGGAAATTCTTTCGTTATTCTGCATGGCTATCCCCCCTCTTCAAGATCGAGGTTGGGCAAATCGCTTGCAGAGCTGCTGATCTGGCTTCGGAGATTATCTCTCTCTTCGTTACTTTTTTGCAGTTCTTCTTGGCTTTTCTTCCCTTCTTCATAGAACCAATTAATCAAATCCGTAGCGGCTCCCTTGCCAATACCGGAAATTATGACCGTGACACTTACGGTATTTGAAGTTCTTCCCGGATAAGTCCCCATCCACCTGCTCGCTCCCGGGACCTTAGTCGACAAAAATGTCTCCATAGCTCCAACAATTTCTTCGGTAGCTTCATTGATTGGACCGCTGAAAAGCCCCAGTACATGTTCCGCGTCATAGAACTTCCCTTGGTCGCCGCTAGATTCACAATCTGCGGAAAGATTATCCAGCGCTTCGCGCACAACGCCCAAAGCCAACTCTGTCTGCTCCTTTGCGAGCGAGAAATGCTGGCCGCCGCCTTCCCTGGTCTTTTTCCGTCCGCTGAAGATACCCCTTTTGGGAAGTTCGGCTTGGCTCATTCCTATGACCGCGATACTGGCGCCGCTGCCTGTGCTGATGAGGGCACCATTCACATCGCTCGCATCGAGAACATTGGATATGAACTTGCGGTTTTCTTCTTCGCCGGCACAGAGAAGATCCATGAACGCGTTAACAACCCGCTCATTAATCCCCTCAAAATTTTTATTCATGTTTTCGCTTCTTCTGACGAACTTTTTGTTATCGACAAGAATTACCGCATCCGCTTTCGAATTATCTATCACCCTTTTAAGACAAGATGCGGTATTGATCACCCTGCGAGGATTATCGTAGTCTCCGGCAAATGGCAGTACAAGCATGGCGTATACGGGCTTGTCCGGCCATTCATCCTTGAGCAAATCGACAATCACCCCGACAGACCCGGATCCGGTGCCGCCGGCTGTCGTTGCGATAACAAGAATCGCATCAGCCGTGTACACATGCCCAAAACTGTTCACAGCCGTTCTAATCTTATCCTTTCCTTTGAGAGCCTGCTCTGCTCCTACAGCGTTATCCATCCCCGCGCCTCGTCCCCGCAAATTATCCTCGGATCCAAGGAGTATGCAATGGTCTTCATCGTCACGGATATTTTGAAGCCCATACAGATCCACACCCCCAAGATTCATAGAAAATACTGGATCAGTAAGGGGGTCTTTTCTGCCCCCGCTAAGAATGCGGATGCGCCTTTCTTTCCATATCCATTTTGCAAGACGAACAAATTCATCGGCGATATTAGAACCGCCCTGTCCTGCGCCTATAACAACAAGTTTCATTTCTAGACCTCCTTCCTGTCAATTGCGGGATTTTTATTTAGCAAATTTAAAAGAACATCGCCGAGACCATATCGACCTTATATTATTAGCAAGTAACCATTATTTGTCAACCCCTAAAAACTCTCTTCTGTCTCCTCGGGCCAATACCCTATCTCTCCAATTTAAAGTATTTTATCCCCCACCACAACAGCGCAAAATATAGGACTACTAAATACCAAGGGAATACCTCAACTTGTATCGCGGCAAAGGGCACCTGCGAGCTCCAGTCAATTATTTTGTACACATAGCCGAGAAACAGCCATAGAGGCCAAAACGCTATCTGCCCAAGGGGCTCGAAAATAATCCCCAAAATCCCCGCCAAAAACCCCCATACACAAAAACCTGTGATATTAAAATTACAAAATTCAAAGCGATTCCGGCAAGAAACGACAGGCAGAGATAAAGAAAAATACGGGAAGCTCTCATATCAGTATAGAATAGGTAAATACCGCTCGTTTTACAACAAACGGATTCTGCTTCCCACTAAACACTAACCGTTATCTCGTAACATTTTTAAGATACTCTTCGATATCTTCGCTAACTTTTTCCATACTTCTCTCAATAAGCTGGTCAAGCTCCGGAGCAACATTTGTATGTTCATCGCCAAAGATATCAGCGAGCTTCTGCCTTTCCGCCTCGCTGCCAAGGAAAATTGCAGACTGCATATGCTTGCCGAATCCCTGCTCTTCGTCATTGGTCTTTAGAAATTCCCTTACATTCTCTGAATTTCCACATGTGTCTTCTCCATCACCCACAAAGTAGAATGCAGACGCATAGTCCGGGTACTTGACAGATTCTTCATTAAGGTTTTTCGCAGATTCTAAAACGGCATCGAGCATGTTTGTTCCCCCTTGCGCGTTAAGTTCCTTCATTAGACGTACTTTAATCGTGGAACGCGTACCATCCTGAAATTCGTAGCGCTCAGAGGAACCATAATCCTGATCAAAATTTTTTATTTCCTTTATCGAATCAGAAAAAGTATCTATGGAAAAACGAATATAGCCAAACTCCTCGGAAATTCTGCTAAACAACTCTGAGTAGAATATTAAAAGTTTTCGGGAATTTTCTAGTTTCTCCCCTTGCATTGACCCGCTCACATCAAGCAAAATAGACGCCATGAAACGAGGTTCCACAGATGGTAAAAATTTGCGCGGATTTTTAACTGTCCCAAAAAGAAGGTTTCTCGGTTTCATTACAGCGCGGCGATTAAAAGCGCCTTGCCTCGTAAGCGAATCTTCATCAAACTCAATTTCTTCCTTTTTGGGCAACCGTTCGACAAAATACTTAAACCATTCCTCTACTAGTGGCATCACATCCTCCCTAATTTTTTCATAATTATTGTAAAGCTCGTTTTCCTGTTCTATTTGCTGTTTGATGCGATCAAGTTCTTCCAGTAGTCCTTCTTCCAATTGTTTCTCAAGTTCTTCTTTTTTTTCTGCGTCCATAAACCCATCTTCTTCCATGTCATCAAGCACTTCCTTTATTTCATCTCTCATCTCTCCCTCCTTGGCTTCCATCTTCTGCTTCAGCTCTTGCTTCATATCATCGAATAATTCGCTATCTTTGATTTCTTTTTGGAGATTAGCGAGGTCCTGAAACTTTTCTGCTTCTTCCACTTTCTTATCAAAATCCCGTTTTTTTTGCGACACTGTATCGACCTGCTCTTTAGCCTCTTCCGTGCGAGATACTGCCTCATCAATATCCGAATCCGTAGCCTCCCCGGAATTCTGCATTTGCTCCAGGGGATCTGCCGTCCCTTTGCCCTCACCCTGCCCCCCATCCCCCGATTGTTCGCCACTTTCTTCCGGAGCCCCCTCCACTCCTCCGTCATCAGCGTTTTCCGTCTCCGGGGATGGCTCTTCGGACTCTTTCTTATCTTCTGGTTTGGCAGGCGGTGTGGCATCAAATCTTCTCCAAGCTTCTCCATCCCAAATTTCCGACCATGCATGTCCGGTATTTTGATCGATTACCGACTTCCCCTCACGTACACTTTCTACCTTATCTCCCAACACCAGCCTTGCCGAAACACCGGCCTGCCGCATGATGGCAACAAATTTCGTGTTTGCAGAATAGCACTCCAAATATTCTGAAGTATCTAAATTTTGTAAATAATTATCAGGGGTAGATTCATCTCGAAGCTTATACTGTAATGCCTGCGCTTTCTGTAAATCTCCTCCTCCGGGATAAAAATGGTTGGCAAGAATATGCTGACGAGCCTGTTCTGCTTTTTGTAGGGGGTCTCCCACGAGGCGAGACATCATTTTTTCCGTTTTTCCCGATAACGCACCTTTATAGAGCGGTGCCGTGTCCTCTTTTACCGGCTGCGCGATAAAAGGTTCGGGCTCCTCTAAAAAATCGATAGAAAACGAAGAGGGGCCTCCAGTTTTCATATAGAAACAGCCGTTCTGGTCTCTAAAGATTTCGGGCTTTTCTCCACTATACTGCAGGGAAGAAGTGTCCAAGGCATAGTTGTTAGGAATACCTATAGCTTTCAGACCTCTATCCAGTCTGCCCGAGAAAGTATGACGACCCTCTCCCTCTATGGATGTATCATATGATGAAAGTTCTTTTTTCTTGCTCCATGTTTTGGTTTCTACGTCATAATAACTTTTCCGGCCCCCCGCATAATAACCAGAAAGCGGCGGATCTATCTCGAAATATGGATGCTGTTTAAGTTGTTCAGGGCGTTCTCCTTCAAGGGGAACGTGGGTATGATATTCGTCCTTATCATCTGGCGGTATAGCGGAATCTTCGGGGCTTCCCGGCAGGCCAATTTCTTCCATATACGGCTCAAGCTTCTCTTCGAGCTCCTGCATACTTCTACTTGCCTCGCCCCTACCTTCGGGCGCATAAAGCTCTGGCATACCCTCCATTATGGTTTCTTCAAAATCCTGGTAACCCGAATCCATTCCACGATGCACATATTCGCGATACGAGCTCTCAAGACTCTCAAAAAGCTCACGCTCCCTACCCGAAAGTTCTGCGATGACACGATCTCGTTCCTCCATGCCCGCGTATCCCAGCTCTTCATAGATCCAGTTCATCTTTAGCGCATTGAGTACTTTATTGGTAGGGGAGAGATCAGAAAGTCCTTCCTGCATCCTCCCTGCCTCTGCCCTTAGAGCTGTTGCAAGCTGCTCGCGCCCGGTAGAACCATAAGCATCCATCAGTTGCTTCTGGATTCTTGCGTGGGCTAGATTATCATAAGTTGCTTCAAGTGCTTCAAGGGGGATGTCGCGTCCCTTCATATCGTGCAGAAATTTAGCAAACCGCTCATAGTCGTAATGCTCAACTAACGTAGAAAGATCCCGTACGCGCGAAGTAATGCCCTCTACTCCCTCGCTCTCAATATCGGCTTCATTATAAAAAAGCGCATCGGGCTTAAGGCTTTGCGCAACTTCCTCTGGATCAAAATCTCCATCCAAAATTCCTTGCAATTTTTTATTTCGCACCTCCGGGGATTCCGGATAATGAAAGGCCCACGTTTCTCCTGGAAGGACCTTCATTCTTCCCCCTGCGGCTTGCTCAGCTAAAAAAAGGATCTCACGAGAGTGTGATTCCCTTTGTTTGGCCTCGAATGTGGGTTCAATTGCTTCTCCAAATTGTGCCATATCAATACTATTCCTCTATACTTCCAGCAGACATTCGCTTCTGTGAAGTCCAGGTGGACATCGCGGTATTTATTTTATCCCTGTCCACTGTTTTATCTATATGGCTTACAAAAAGTTCATTTATAAACTCTCTTGCAACACTTTCGGGATTTGCGGTTGCTTTTTCCCCGGCCTTCATTTGGCTTAATTTATATGCGCAGCGGCGAAGATCACGACCGGTAATCGGCTGGCTCACGTCCAGCTCCTTGCTCTTTAGGGTATTCTCAAATTTTCTTACAAAAAACCCTCTCAATTTATCCGCAAACTGGACAAGCGAAAGGATAGTATCTATATCAAATTTTTGCTCCCCTGTCGGATCTTCAGCTTTGTTATCAATACCGTTTACATACTTGTCCCACATTTGTACGAATTCGTTACTATTCAAATCCGAATCGTATGTAAGCTCGTGCAGGGAATCCACCTCCCGCGCGATACGAAGGGCTTCCGATGCCGTGTACGCCGGATTTGAGTTTGTATCATCGGGACCCGCCTCGCGCATGAGATTAGGATAGCCAATTTCAATATCAACCATACGGCTTCGTGTGGCAAGCTGCGGATCGAATGTGCCGGGATATCCCGGATTCATGGAACCGACAAGTAGCACACTGGGGTCCGCCTTAATGACTTTCCCTGAACTTGTCTTTAGGGTTAAAGCCCGCTTTTCGTCCATCAGGGAGTGTAAAAATACCTGCGCCTGCTCCGGCATGGAGTTTATCTCATTAAAGTATACAATCCCGCCGGGAGTCGTAATCCCGTTAAGCACCGCAGAAGGCACTTTTACGGTCTGGGATGCCCCATCCTTGGACTCAAGAGCAACATCTTCTGAAAGTTCAAATTCCGTAGTCCACTTTGAGCAATCCGTGGCAAAATATGGCCGGTTTGTACGGGCAGCAAACATCTTTACGGCGACATCCTTTCCGGTTCCTGCGTGCCCCTTTAGGTTGAGCAGTCCCTCATGCAAAGTAAGCTGCATCTGAAAGACTTGTGCCATCTTTTCGAGGTTTTTTTCGGTTTCGCCGTCCACCACCCAGTGGCTCTGCCACTCGGGAACAAACCCCTTACCATTTGTTTCTTCGATTTGGGGCTCGCCTGCTACCTGATCAACTCGCTTCAGCAGACTGATATTATGCTCGGCA
>CAJXHR010000042.1 GCA_913054525.1 uncultured bacterium
ATCTTGCCGCCTATATTCCTATATCCGGCAAGGTCGCATACAGCCCGCACCGCTCCTCCGGCTTTTATACCAGAGCCGTCTCTTGCGGGTTTTAGAAAAATAACAGAACTCCCGAACTTTCCATACACCTCATAGGGTATCGTGCCTTTATCATTTACCGGAACAGTTATCATGTCCTTTCTGGCATTGCGGTCTGCTTTCGCAATCGCAAGCTGGACATCCTTCCCCTTTTTTACTCCCAACCCCACCTTGCCCGCCCTATCTCCGATGACCACAGTGACCCGGAAGCTGAACCGCCTGCCGCCGGCAGTGACCCTTGCCACGCGGGATACATCCAAAACCTTCTGCTCGTAGTCCTGAGCTTGCTTTTTATACTCTTGGGGTCTCGCTATTTGTGCTTTTTGTTTTGGCATATTAAAATTTCAGTCCTCCCTCCCTCGCTCCCTCCGCGAGCGCCTTTACTCTGCCGTGATATTTATAACCACCCCTATCAAACACAACCTTGTCTATCTTTTTCCCTTTCGCATCCTCGGCAATTTTTTTGCCGACTTTACGGGCGCCCTCTACTGCCTTTTCCTGTCTGGCCGCGGCCAAAGTCGCTCCTTTGCTGTCATCAATGATATATCCGTAAATATATTTATTAGAGCAAAATACGCAAAGACGGGGACGATCACTTGTTCCCTTTATTTTTGCACGCACACGGTTATGTCGTCTTTTTCGTTGTTGCTGTTTGAATAGCATAGTTTAGCTTTTACGCGGTACTCGCTTTCTTTCCTGTCTTTCTCCGTATATGCTCGCCTTTATAATGTATTCCCTTCCCCTTGTATGGCTCCGGCTTCTTATACGACCTTATTTTTGCGGAAACCTGCCCCACAAGCTGCTTATCAATACCGGAAATATCAATGGCATTACCCTCAACGCTGACAGATACATTATCCGGAATTGGAAACTCTATCGGATGAGAAAATCCAAGCTGCATAACAAGATTACTGCCTTCAACTTGGGCTCTATACCCGACTCCTTCTATCTCCAATCTTTTTGCATACCCCTCACTCACGCCTTTGACCATATTTGAGACAAGAGAACGGGTAAGCCCCCAAAGTGCTGAAGAATTTTTGTCGTGCTTCGGCTTTACCGTAATAATCTTGTCGTCTTTTTCAACGCCAATTGCCGGATGCACTTCCATTCCCAACTCGCCTTTTGGCCCCTTAACCAAAACTTGATCACCTTTGATCGTGACCTCTACATTATCCGGTATAAAAATTGGCTGTTTTCCTATTCGTGACATATTATTACCACACTTTGCATAAAATTTCTCCTCCCACCTTTTGTTTTCGCGCGTCCTTGCCCGCAATAATTCCGTTTTGTGTAGAAAGCACCGCAATGCCATATCCCTGACTTACGACAGGTATTTCCTTGTAACCTACATAGACCCTCTTTCCGGGCTTGCTTATTCTTTTTATCTCTTTGATTTCAGGCATACCTTCCTTGTCATAAGAGAGGTTGATAATGATCCATGATTTTTCACCTCTTTTTTTAAGCTCCACGCTCTTAACCCACCCCTCTTTCTTCAAAATCTCTGAAATTCCAAAATTTACCTTAGAATAAGGGGCTTTTACGCTTTCCTTCTTAACTGCTTGAGCGTTCCGTATAATTGTTAGCATGTTTGCAATGTTATCCATATAATTTATGAGACAAATTTACCATGAAGATTTTCTTATCCCAGGTATATCTCCTTTATTGGCTAGTTCCCTGAAACAAATCCGGCATAAATTGAACTTGCGCATATAGCCACGCACTCTTCCGCACTTAAAGCAACGGCGAATAATCCGCGACGAGAATTTAGGTTTCTTTTTTGCCTTCGCGATTAATGATTTTTTTGCCATATCTATTTCTTGAAAGGCATACCCAGCCCCCCCAATAACTCTATACCTTCCTCTCTGTTTTTTGCGCTTGTTACGATCGTCACTTCCATGCCCCACATCTGGCGCACTTTGTCGTGAGGAATCTCCGGAAAAATAATCTGCTCTGGAATTCCAAGTGTCATATTTCCGCTTTCGTCAACTGATTTTTTTTCAAATCCTCTGAAGTCGCGGGTTCTTGGGAAGGAAATATTGATAAGGCGGTCAAAAAAATGATACATTCTTTCTCCCCGTAATGTTGCGCGTATTCCTGCTATCGTACCGGCCCTCAACTTGAACCCGGCAATAGATTTCTTTGCTCTTACAACCTGCGGCTTCTGTCCCGCAATAAGCGAAAACTCGGAAATAAGGCCCTCTATAACACCCTCGTCGCTATCAGTCACTTCTTTGCCCTTGCGAATATTCATCATTTTTCCTACTCCGGAATTTATGATAATTTTTGTAACCTTGGGAACGGCATGCGTGTTTGTATAACCAAACTTTTCTTTCATGGCGGGTATTACTTTTTCTTTGTATATCTTTTGTAACATGAATTTCGAATTATGTTTCCTCCCCGCACTTCCTGCACGCTCTGTATTTTTTTTCCGCGTTTGTCTTATATCCAACTCTCGCCGGCTTCGTGCACTTTGCGCAAATAATTTGGGCGTTAGAAGCATCAAATGCGGCAGATATCTGGACAACCTCTCCCTTTTGTCCTTGGCGCTTTGGCTTTGTGTGCTTCTTGTGCATATTCATGCCTTCAACAACAATCTTTCCTTTCTTGGGAAGGACTTCTAAGATTTTACCCTTGCGGCCCCGGTCTTTGCCCGAGATTATTAGTACATTATCGCCTTTCTTTAATATCATAATACTTCTTGCGCCAATGACGCGATTTTATCAAAGCCCTTTTCTTTAATTTCGCGCGGAATAGGCCCAAAAATTCTTCCCCCTTTGGGCTGAGTCCCATCCACAATAACCGCCGCATTATCATCAAATCTGACATATGAGCCATCGGCTCTGCGATATGGCTTCTTTACCCTTACGACAACAGCTCTTACAATTTCGTGATTCTTTACGATTCGCCTGGGCTCCGCGTTTTTCACAGAAGCAACAATAATATCCCCGAGCGACGCGTATCGACGCCTCGTACCCCCGAGAACTTTAAAGCACTCAATAACCTTCGCCCCCGTGTTGTCTGCAACTTTCAATTTTGTTCCTGCTTGTATCATACTATTTTCCACCTCTTACTTCTGCTCATCGGCCTTGTCTCTTCTATGATGACCGCGTCTCCGACCTTATGCTTATTTTCGGAATCATGGACTTTGTATCGCTTTGATACACGAAATCGCCTCTCATATTTGGGATGCTTCTTTAACTTTGTTACTTCCACTACTACCGTTTTGTCCATCTTGTCCGATACAATTATACCTTTGAGGTGTTTCATTGTTTTAGTAAGGTTAGGATTCTAGCGATATCTTTTTTAGCTTCATGCATTGATTTTACGTTCTTCACTCTGCCTCCCGAAATATCGAATCTCAAACTTAAAAGACTATTCCGCTTCTCCCAAAGCATTCTCGCTAATTCCTCTTTTGATTTTTGCCGCAATTCCCGTATTTTCATATCACTATCTTTTAATAAATCTTGTTTTAACCGGGAGCTTATCCCCCGCATTTTTAAATGCCTTCTTGGCAATCTCTTCGGATACTCCGTCTATCTCAAACAAAACCCTTCCGGGAAGCACGGCACATACAAAGTGGTCGGGCGCTCCCTTACCGCCTCCCATTGGGACTTCTGTCCCCTTTTTTGTCACGGGTTTGTCGGGAAAAATCCTTATCCACATCTTCCCTCCTTTCTTCATTCCCCTCACGATCGCGCGCCTGCACGCCTCGATTTGCCTGGAAGTAATCCATTTATCTCCGGACTCAATCTGCATGCCAAAACTCCCGAAGCTCAATTTATTCCCGCGGGAAGCTACCTTAGTCCTCTTTCTGCCTTTCATCCATTTTCTATGTTTTACCTTTGATGGAAGTAGCATTATTCCAATTTCTGGCCTTTATATATCCAGACCTTTATTCCAATTACACCATATGTGGTATACGCCTCTTGGATCGAAAAGTCAATATCGGAGCGCAGTGTATTCCGGGGCATATTCCCTTCTTTTATCCATTCCCTGCGAGCCATTTCAGCTCCCCCAAGCCGGCCCGCCAACATAATCCTTGCCCCCTTTACCTCTTTATTCGCCATAATCCTTTCCATAGACCGTTTTATTACACGCCTAAACGGCATTCTTCGCTCGATCTGCTCTGCCACGCTCAACCCCACAAGAGAAGCAAATGCTTCAGGATTCCTAATTTCGCGAACTTCAATCTTAATCTGCGCCTCCTGCTCGCCGCCCCCGGCTTTTCGAATAACGCGCACTATATCCTTATTAAGACCTTCGGCTCCCACACCCGCCCTGCCAATAATTATACCCGGCCGCGAAGAATGAATTATAACGGAAATTTGGTTCTTCGTGCGCTCTATTTCTACCCTTTCAACACCCGCTCCACGTAATTTTTTCGTAAGAAACTCTCTTATCGCGATGTCCTGGGAAAGCTTTTGGGGATATTCTTTCTCGTCAAACCAGCGTGAATTCCAATTCACATTTATACCTAATCTATAACCTATTGGATGTACTTTATGACTCATGTTACCGCTGACTTACGCTGGCCTGACGCGGGCTTGCGCAGAAGTTTTCTGCGCGGTTTGGGTTCAGTCCGCACCGATTCGCGCTCATCTAGCGCTATAAAAATATGACTTGTTCTTTTATTGATTGGGGCCGCTATACCTTTTGAACGCGGACGAAATCTTTTATATGTAGGCCCTTGATCCACAAAAATTTTTTTTACATATAGCCCCTCTGTTTTTGAAAAATTATTTTTTGCGTTCGCGATTGCCGAATTTAACAATTTCAAAATATGCTCAGCCGCTTTTTTCTCCGAGAACTGAAGGGCGTGCCTCGCCTGATCCGTGCCAATTCCTCTAACCAAATCGGCAACAGGCCTCACTTTGCGGGGAGACATTCGTAAATAACTTAGTTTTGCGCTGATTTCCATATTATTATTTCTTTTCTAATTCCTGCTGCATTTTACCTCCGTGCCTCACAAATTTTCGAGTCGGCGAAAATTCCCCAAGCTTATGTCCCACCATGTCTTCGATTATAAATACGGGAATATGCTCCTTGCCGTTGTGCACGCCGAACGTGAATCCAATCATTTCCGGCGTTATTGTTGAAGCGCGCGCCCATGTCTTTACTATGGTTTTATCGCCCACTTTAAGATTGCCTATTTTCTTTAATAGCTTTGCGTCAACATATGGACCTTTTTTTAGTGATCGTGACATGATTATTTGCGCCTTTTCAAAATTAATTTATTGGAATACTTTTTCTTTTTCCTTGTCCTTACTCCGTATGCTATCTTTCCCCAGGGCGTTTTGGGATACTTGAGGCCAATGCCCGTCCTGCCCTCACCCCCTCCATGAGGATGATCAACCGGATTCATAGCAGACCCGCGAACATGCGGCCTACGGCCTTTGTGACGCATTCTTCCTGCCTTTCCTATAACCTCATATCCGTGCTGAGGATTTGACACGGCTCCGATGGTTGCCGTACATTCGCATAAAATCTTCCGCACTTCTCCCGACGGAAGAGAAACTGTTGTGTATTTGCCTTCCGTGGCAAGAACCTTTGAGGAAGCGCCTGCGGAACGGGCAAGCTTTCCCCCGTTGCCGGGCGTTAACTCAATATTATACACAAATGTACCCGTAGGTATATTCTTAAGCTTCATCCTATTGCCGGGTTGTGTGCCTGCTTTTTCCGAAAAAACAATCTCGCTGCCCACTTCCAACCCTTGGGGTGCTATAATATATGCTTTCTTTCCATCTCCATGCTCCAGTAAAGCTATACGCCCGCTGCGATTAGGGTCGTACTCAATGGCCAAAACTTTTGCCGTAACTTCGCC
This sequence comes from uncultured bacterium, assembly GCA_913054525.1. Classification (GTDB taxonomy): domain Bacteria; phylum Patescibacteriota; class Minisyncoccia; order Spechtbacterales; family HO2-43-30; genus CAJXHR01. The sequence goes on from CAJXHR010000042.1 coordinate 5,900, forward strand.
CTCCTTTTCTGCCGTCCCCAAATCGCCAAACTCTATTATTCTATACATTCTTTTGGCCCCCCCTCCTCTGTGTCTAACGCTTATTTTCCCCTTGTTTCTGGCGCCGGTCTTATGCAAAGCCGCCAAGAGCCCTTTCTCCGGTTTCTTTTTTGTAATCATACTAAAATCCGGTCTTGTCATACCGCGACGTGATGGAGTTGTGGGACGATATGTTTTCATAAACTAGTGCGGAAGAACTTCTATGCTCTCTCCCTTTCTTAGTGTAACGATTGCCTTTTTATAGCCGGACTTCCACCCTATGTGCTTTCCGCGCCTTCGCT
>CAJXHR010000043.1 GCA_913054525.1 uncultured bacterium
TATATAGCCCAACCTCCGTTGTATAAAATTCAATTGGGCAGAACCTCCGAGTATGCCTACACCGACGCGGGGAAGGATGCGATAATTGAGGAGTTAAAAAAGAAAGCCACTGCTAAAGGCAAGGCCAAAAAGGAAAAGGAAGTAGTTGGGGAGGGGGAAGCGGTTTCGGAGACAGGAGATTCGGGTGAAGAGGGCGAGGAAGCCGTCTCTGCTGGAGCTGTAGCGGGCGAAGGAAAAGTGCGGGGTATTAATATTCAGCGCTATAAAGGGCTTGGGGAGATGAATCCGGGGGAGCTTTGGGAAACGACAATGAATCCGGAAAACAGGGTTCTCAAGCAAGTTAATATTGAAGATGCCAAAGAGGCGGACAAAATTTTTGATATTCTTATGGGCGCTGAAGTCGCTCCCCGTAAGCGCTTCATTCAAACGCATGCAAAAACTGTTCAAAACCTTGACATATAATGTGGTTTGTCTATAATGGCGATATAGATGGGCCCCAGAGGCCTTTTTAAAAACGTGAAATTTGTATTTCAATTAATATCATTTCTAAAAGAAGTTCGCCTTGAGGCGAAGAAGGTAAACTGGCCTACAAGGCGGGAAGTTTTACGGCATACGATTATCGTAATTATATTTGCGTTTGTTGTGGCGGTTTATTTAGGAACGCTGGATATTGTGTTTCAATGGTTTTTAGGGCGCTTATAATATGGCAAGACAACAAATAAAACAAGGAAAGAAGTGGTATGTGTTGCATACTTATTCCGGATATGAGGACGCGGTGGCTCAAAATCTTAAACAGCGTATAGAGTCCCTGGGGATGGAGGACAAGATTTTTAGCGTGCTTGTCCCTAAAGAAAAAAAGATTAAAATAAAAGGCGGTAAGCGAACAACCGTAGAAGAGAAAATTTATCCGGGTTATGTGCTTGTTGAGATGATTGTGACAGATGATTCCTGGTATGTCGTGCGCAACACTCCGCGCGTGACAGGGTTTGTGGGTTCGGGAACTACGCCCGTTCCGGTATCGGCCAAGGAAATAGAGATACTTCAAAAGCAGATGGGCGTAGAGGAGCCGACCTACAAGATTGATGTTGAAGTGGGAGATCCGGTAAAGGTTACAGATGGGCCATTCAAGGATTTCGACGGTAAAGTTTCTGTTGTTGACGAAGAAAGAGGCAAGATAACCGTGCTTGTATCTATGTTTGGAAGAGAAACGCCGGTAGAACTGGATTATTTGCAAATTAGCAAAATTTAAACCATGGCAAAATCATTAAAGACAATTATAAAACTTCAAATTCCCGCGGGACAGGCAAATCCCGCTCCGCCCGTCGGGCCGGCCCTCGGCCAGCATGGGCTTAATATTCAGGAATTTTGTACGAAGTTTAACGAAGCAAGCAAGGAAAAGATGGGAAATATTATACCCGTTGAAATTTTTGTGTATGAAGACAGGTCATACGACTTTAAGATGAAAACGCCGCCTGCCTCTGACCTTCTAAAGAAAGCGGCGAAGATAGAAAAAGGTTCCGGCAATGCGCCGAAAGTCAAGGCAGGTAAAGTTACAAAAGCGCAAATACGCGAAATCGCCGAGACCAAACTGGACGACCTAAATGCTTATGACGTTGACCAAGCAGCGAAAATAGTAGAAGGCACGGCAAGGAGTATGGGAATCACGGTGGAATAAAATCAAAAATAACTGAAAAGCCCTCCGGCCGCGGCCGGAGGGCTTTTCAAATATCTACACCCTCTGATATACTGAATAGACATGAAACTCAGAATTCAAAAATTGGATCCATCCGGCAAGTTGCCATCATACGCATACGATGGGGATGCGGGAATGGATCTTTTTTCGTTGGAAGACACGCAAATTCCCGCTGGAGAGAAGATCGCCATACGGACAGGCCTGAAGTTCGCGATACCGCGGGGTTACGCTGGTTTTGTGTGGGATAAAAGCGGGCTTGCCGTGAAACATCATCTCAAGACCATGGCAGGAGTGATTGACTCAAATTATAGAGGGGAGCTATTGGTTGTTCTGACGAATCTGGGAAGAGAAATTTATAAAGTAGAGAAGGGCTCAAAAATTGCCCAACTTGTAATAAAGCCCGTAGCGAATCCGGAGATTGAAGAAGGCGAAATCCAAGATGAGACGGACAGGGGCGAGGGGGGGTTTGGAAGCTCGGGCAATAAATGAATTATGAATTCTAAATCCGATATAGCCAGGCCCTCATGGGACGAGTACTTCATGATGGCGGCAAAACTTATTGCCGTTATGGCAACATGCCCTAAATTGCGCGTGGGTACTGTGGTAGTAAAAAACAAGAGAATTGTCGCTTCCGGATTCAACGGTGCCCCTCCCGGGCATCCTCATTGCAGCGAGGTTGGCTGTCTTAAATTTGAAGAAGAGGGGACGTCATGTAGGAGGGTTATACATTCCGAGCATAACGCGATCCTCCAGGACTCGGCTAATTTGGCTGGGGGGACTCTGTATACGGCATATTTACCATGCATAGACTGCATGAAGGCAATAATAGGAGCGCGGATAGACGAGGTTGTTTATGAAGGGGAGTATGAGAGTCATAAGAGTAGATATAAGTCCTCAAGGGACTTCGCGGCGCTGTCCGGCATAAAGCTTCGTCAGATTCCTGAAGTGAATATTGTCAATCTTTTGGCGAGGTATTATGAACAGCATAACGAAGATAAACCTAGCGAAGCGCTGGAGTTTTAATATGAAGCAATATCTAGATGCCCTAAAGTATATAATGGATAATGGCGGGGATAAGCCGACGCGTACAGGAGTTGATACGCGGGGAGTATTCGGGATGCAGTTTCGTTATAATATGGCAGATGGATTCCCCGCGATGACCACGAAGAAGCTTGCATTTAACGCGGCAAAGGCGGAGCTTTTATGGTTTATAAGCGGAAGCTCCGATGTGAAGGAGCTCCAGAAGCTTGGCTGTCATATTTGGGACGCAAATGCCGAGGCGGATTACTGGAAGCCAAAGGCGAGATTTGAAGGCGATTTGGGAAGGGTGTATGGGGTGCAGTGGAGGAATTGGCAAGCCCCCGACGGAAGAACGATCGACCAATTGCAGGACGTAATAGAACGTATCAAGAAAAATCCCTATGATCGGCGCCTTATAGTAAGCGCGTGGAATCCGGGGGAGATCGATCAGATGGCTCTGCCGCCATGCCATAGTTTTTACCAGTTTTCCGTTGCCGACAATAAGTTATCCGTGCATATGTATCAGAGAAGCTGTGATATGTTTCTTGGAGTGCCGTTTAACATCGCTTCATATTCATTGTTTTTGCATATGGTTGCTCAAGTGACCGGTTTGGAGCCCGGAGAATTTGTACACACGCTTGGGGACGCGCATATTTACCATAACCATTTCGACCAGGTGAAAGAGCAGATATCGCGCGAGCCATTTCCCTTGTCCAAACTTCGACTGAATCCGGAAGTAAAAAATATAGATGATTTTAAAATGGATGACATTGAGCTAGTTGACTACCAGTGTCATCCGGGAATTAAAGCGCCAATGGCGGTATAGAATAGATTCTAATAGATTGCTTACCATGAAAATATTTATTATAGCAGTATTAACAGCTGACGGTTTAATTGCCGAAGGCACCGATCAGATTTCCACTGATTGGACAAGCAAAGAGGACAAGAAGTTTTTTAGTACACGGACAAAAGAGGCAGGTGTTATAGTTTTGGGATATAATACCTACAAAACAATAGGTAGACCCTTGCCGGGAAGATTAAATATTGTTTATGCAAACCCTGACACAGTTATTGAAGGGGCTGAGGTGACGCAGTTGGCGCCTGCGGATTTAATCAAGGATTTGGAAGAAAGAGGTTATAAAGAGGTTGCCATATGTGGGGGAAGTACTACATACACTATGTTCATGGAGGCGGGTCTTGTTGATAAACTATATATTACAATCGAGCCGGTTGTATTCGGCGCGGGCATGACACTTTTTAATAAAAAGTTTGACGTAAAAAAGCTTAAATTAGTATTTATGCAGAAATTGGGGGAGGAGACGGTTTTACTGGAATATGATGTCAAAAGGTAAATTTATAATCATAGAAGGAATTGACGGCTGCGGCAAAGGAACGCAGACAAAAAAACTTGTTTCGTATTTTAGAAAGCAGAAAAAGGAGGTAAAGTCCTTGTCGTATCCCGATAGGAATGGTCCTATTGGAGCGCTTATAGATCAATATCTTCACAGAAAATATAATTTTTCAAAGGAGGTGCAGTTTTTACTGTACTTTTCTGATTTTTTAAAAGACAAAGAGGCGATAAAAAAATGGTTGAGCGAGGGCAAAATAATAGTAGCGGACAGATATTTTCTTTCTACTCTCGCCTATCAGAGCATTGGCGGTTTCCCTATTGGCAGGGGCCTTGAAGCCGCAAAATTATTTGAGCTCCCCAAGCCCGACGTTATAATATATCTTGATATCAACTCCACAACATCGCTGGAGAGAAAATTCGGCCAGAAAGGCATGCTTGACAGACACGAGGCGGACGCGAAATTTCAAAAAAATCTCACCCGGGTTTATGGAGAACTTGCAAGGAAAAAAGCACTTGCGCGATGGGTGACTATCGATGGAGAGAAATCGGAAGAAGAGGTCTTTAAGGAAATAAAAAAGGCGGTAAAATAGCACTTTTACAACAAGAGAGGCATCATGGATACGAATGTAGTACTCGTTTTCGACGGCGACGATACGCTTTGGATGAACGAGTGGCAATACTCCAAGGCAAGGGCAGAGTTTTTATCTTTTCTCTATACCGAATTCGGGGATTTAATGCCGAGCATCGCCCTCCTTATGCCGCGATATTTCGCTATAGACCATGACTTGTTTTCTATATGGGGAATAGAGCGGGGAAGAGTATCCCGGGCAATGCAGATTGCGTACCACGAGTTACTGGAATATTTTAAAGAAAAAACAAGCCCGGACAGAATGGCTGAGATTTTAGAAAAACAGGAGGAGCACGAGAAGCTAATTTTTAAACTAGGCGATCAGCCGTTTGATTTTTATGACATGCGTTGGGTTGAAGGCGCGGAGGAAATGCTCGCGGAGCTGAAAGAAGACGGAAGATTTACTCTGCGTCTGCTCACAAGCTACGACGCGAAAGTTTGGCGGGAAAGGAGCAAATACCTTGGCGTCGATAGGTTCTTCGACGGAATAAAAACAGTTTCGGGCAGAAAGACAAAACACGATTTTGTAGATGTTAGTGACTATTGGCGCACGCTTCATAGGTCAAGATTTTGCGCTATAGGCAATGGCGAGAGCGATATACATCCCGCGCTTGAGATTTCTCCGCTGTGGTATGGGATATACATACCCCACGCGTCATCTTCGCCGGTATTCAATAACAAGCAGGGAGCGGATGCATATATACCTCCTCCGATTGATGATAAAAGAGTTTTGAACCTTTGCTCAATAAGGGATATTCTGTCGGTAGATTTTGATGATTTTTGCTTAAAGGGAGTAAAGCTTTCTTAGAGACGAGCGTTGATTAACTCAACAAAGGCATCACGGTGCCTTTTTTCTTTGAGGTCAATTTTATCCATTGGGATTATTATTTTTTTATCTTTTGGATATCGCCTGATCCAATTTTTTTGAAATTTGAGGAGTGTCGCGATATAATCACGAGGAACTTTTTGTTCGTAATCCCTTGCCCTGCCGGCTATTCTTTGGAGGATGAGATCCACCGGCGCGTCAAGAAATATCAGGGGATCGGGAAGAATGATATGCGGCTCATATAATTTTACAATACTTGCGATTAAGTTGTATTCATTATTTCTAATGTTGCCCAATTTTTTATTGGTTTTAAGGTAAATCATATCCTGCCCCGGGGGGCCGTCGTGTATTACGCTTGTGCGCGAAAGCATATTTTTTGCACGAATGTTCTGGCGTATTTTTATCAATGCAAAGGAAAGCTGGGAGTGAAGGCCCCATCGCTCCATATCCTCATAGAACAGTTCGAGGAAAGGATTTTCTTGCGGTTTCTCTTCAAAAAGCGGGAGTCCCAGCTCCTTTTTTAGAATTTTTGAAGCAGTTGTTTTGCCGGAACCCATGACTCCGGTAACTGCTATATAGCGGTTTTTAGATGCGGACATTGTAATTTATTATCGCGTAGAAATCTTATTTAG
>CAJXHR010000044.1 GCA_913054525.1 uncultured bacterium
TGATTTCTGGTTCATCTCAGCGAGAGTGATTGCTTCATGACTCTTTCTCAAATAAAAAAGCAACCGAAATATTTAAGAAATTACTAGCCGCCCTCCACGCCTCTTTTTTATTCTTTGTATAGAGGGAGATAAAAACGGGTATAAACGCCGCAGATATCGCGCCCGCAATAACAATATTATACAGCAAATCCGGTATGCGGAATGCCGCAAAATAAATATCGAGCTCATCCCCTGCCCCAAATTTCCCCGCCAAAATTCTATCCCGCACCAATCCCAAAACGCGACTCCCAAGAGCCGTAGCAGCCAGCAGAAATGCCGCCGAAGTTATAGTTTTTGACTTAAAGTGTAAAAAATTCACTTCTTCAAAATATAGCCGATGACCTTATCTTTATCCAAAACAAACGACTGTTTCAAGTCCCGAACTTGCACCAATTCAGTCGTAGCGTTGTCCCACACTACCTCCCAATTACCGGGAATGTCAATCTCAAAGTCCGCCTTTAGTGTTGTTCCCGGCTGTTTCTGGAGATAAAGCTCATATTTGCCTATGCTATTTTTGAATTCAGCCCTAATGGGCAGTTTATACTCTACCGTAAATGCCGAAGTTCTACTTGGTTTTGTGACAAGCCATGTTCCAAATACTGTTTTGCCGGACTCCTTGAATATATCAATCGGGCCATGTTCGCGCATGCCCAATTCCATCTCTTGGATATCGGGGTCTTTGCTGAATTGCAGTGCCTCATAATCGGCCGGATTTTTGACTTTGCGCCTCGCCCCGCCAGAATAAGAAATAATTTCGGACCCCTCAGGGACATAGATTTTCACATAATCTATATTTGCCCTGTTATACCACCAATATTTGGTATTTCCCCCGTTATGCGTCCGACGCAAGACAAGACGCCCGGTAATGGAGCCGTCGTCTTGTATGTTTGCGTTATAATTTACAGAGTCTTGCATATACTTATCTGTCTTGTGCCCGCCGATATTAGAATGCACCACCGCCAAATAATCGTTTTGTGTTTCGTAAATTTCCCCCGCCCATCCTTGTTTTTCAAAAAATTCCTGAACTTTATCATTTTCGGAATATAGCATGATATATTTCTGCTCAAGCGCTTTTATCAATATGGAAAGTACATCTTTGCCGGAATTTTTTGAGACATCAAAAAGCCGCTCAAGGAATATCGGGCTAAAGTCGGAGAGCACTTTCTTGGGACGATTTAATTCCTTATCGTACGCCACCTCTACTTCGTACTGAATCTCGTCGCGGAAATTCTGCGCATCAAGCACAATGTCGTATTCGGCAAGATGTATGGGCCCTGTTAGCGCGAGCATCTGCTCTATGACTTCGACGTTTAACGTCAAAATACCGTCAACCTTTCCGCCGCCCGTCCGCTCGTAAAACCAGGAAATTTTTTCCGCGGACGTGGGAAAATCCAAAAACCAATTAGCATCATGCGTGGACCACGCTGTCGCTATATGCTGGAAAGGTCCGGGAGGAATGATATTTACGGCAAGCTGTCCGTCGGCATTATAGATGCCGTCAACAAACATATTTTTTAGCTTGCCCTCGTGCATCTCAATTATGGCATATGATCCTATAAATCCGCCGGTCGGACGAAGTTCGCTTGAGTTTTGAAAAATGACTAAATAGCGTTTTGGCGCGTCCGTTCCAAATAAAAACGCAGAAATTTTAGAGTAATCCCGCGCACTGCTTACAATGCTTAGCAATATAGGAATCTTTTCGCCGAGTTCGCTTATACTGCCCTGGAGATCCTGTGGAAAGTCGCTCGCATCCACATTTCCCATATTCTCCTTTGCCGATAAAAGCTCGCTCTCTGCCGCTGATAGGTTTGCCTCAAAGCTATCAAAATCGTAATCCGGATATCCCCCTTCGCTGCTCGTACCGGCAAGCGCCCCAAGAAAAAGCTCGGCAGACATAGCTCCCTTGAGCGGGCTTGAGGCAAAAGCTTTGCTTACTATCTCTCCTGCCTTTGCGATATGTTTAGCCGCCCGCAGTAGAGAAATGCCGGACTCCGCCCTTGAATCAAACGGAAGATTTTCAACGATTGAAACGGTCAGGTTTCCTATTTCGTTTATTGAATTTTCCGCGGATGCGAGATTCTCGTATGCCTTTGAAAAACCTTCTTCCGCTTCCTCGAAATTAAGGTCCTTTAACGCTTCTTCCGCACTTTTTAAGCTTTCGTAGGCCGCGATACTTTTTTCGGTCCCCTCATCCTTTGCCACAAAACCCTTATACACAAAAAAAGAACTAAAAAGAAAAAGCGCGATAGTTGCTGATACAAGCGCAAAATTCCCCACTCCGCGGAAGGTTGAGTACTTGCCCTCGTTCCTTCTAAAAAACTCCTTCTTTTCAATCTCAAGGGGTATTTCGTACAAATCCGCCAAGTCCGCCGAGGCAAGTTGCGCTTCGTACATCTCTATATTTTGAAGCTCTTCGAGTAGCTCTTCCTTCGAAATTGGCTGATTTACCCCTTTTATTTCCATACACCAATTATAGCATGCTCGCTCATTTAGGGATAAAAAGCACTTTAAACCTTGAGTATTTTAAGAGATTAAAATTTTTAGTGTCTCTTCCGCGCATTTTTGCCAAGAGAATTTTCGGGCTTGCACAAGGCCTTTTCCGCGAAGGAAACTTGCAAGATTTTTATCTCTTACTACTTCCTCCATCGTCCATGCAATATCCGAAATATTAAACGGATCTGCCATGAGTGCCGCGTCTTCAACCACCTCCGGCAAGGAAGAACAGGCCGAGGTAATTACCGGAGTCCCTGAAGCCATTGCCTCAAGCACGGGAAATCCAAAGCCCTCATAGATACTGGGGTACACAAAGAGTTCTGCGAGTTTATAGAGTGCCGGTTTATCCTCATCTTCCACAAAATCAATATATCTTATATCCTCCCGCCATTTTGATTTTTTAATTGCTTCAAAAGTCTCTTTGTAAAGCCATCCGGGCCTGCCGGCTATCACAAGCTTACAGTCATCCAATCGGGCGGGGTCTGACCCCGCCCGATTGGATTGTTTAAATAATTCGAAAGCCTTTACTGTGCCGAGGATGTTTTTGCGCGGCTCTATTGTGGAAAGCGAAAGAATAAAACGTTCGGGGAGTTTATATTTTGCCCGCACATGCCAGAGCTCCTCGCGCGTATGCTCCCGAAAAAAATCTTCGGTAATCCCGGAGTAGACAATATTGATTTTGCCGGAGTCCACGCCATATATATCGGAGAGGTCGTATGCGGTAGATCCGGACACCGCTATTATCCGGTCTGCTTCCTGCGCCTGTCTCTTTGGGTTGTTTGAAAAATGCCAAAGCTTGCGCCTTATATCAAAAAATTCAGGATAGCGCTCGAAAGAAAGATCGTGAAAGGTAGTAACCTTTTTACAATTTTTGCCGACAGGAGCCGAGATAAAATGCGGGCTAAAAAATACATCGCAGCCTGCAATCAACTTGTCGATTTTTGGCGAATTCAAAAAACGGGTCCTTGCGCTAAAATATTTATTTGGGTAACGAAATATATACGGCTCTATATTGCCAAAGCCATCCAGAAAAGACAGGTCCGGCTTGCTTCCATGCGCATTAAAAAAAAGCTTGAACCGGATACCCGGATCCAAGGGGATCATATATTTTAAAAGGTTCCTCGTGTACTCCCCAACTCCCGTATATGCCCCCCCGGAAAGAGACCTTATGTCTATAGCAATCGTCATAAATATTGAGAAATAAAACTACTTATCTCTTCTTTGAATCTTCCCTTGTCAAATCTCATTGCGTGCTCGCGGATAAGATAGGGGTTAAATTTCATTGATTGAAACCTACCGATAGCTTCCGTGAGAGAATCCGGCGTCTGCTCATCGAAAAATATTCCATCTTCGCCTTCTTTTATTATCTCTACCGCTCCCCCGCCCTTATACGCGATTACTGGGCGGCCTGAAGCCATGCATTCCGCGGCCACCACGCCAAAATCCTCTTCCTGGGGAAATATCAAGGCTTGCGCGCGCGCGTAATATCCGGCCAGATACGGCTCTGAAATTAGGCCGAGGAATTCTATATTTGAACGCGCGCGCTTGGCAAGCTTTTTTCTCTCGGGTCCGTCGCCGATTATTTTTAGTTTGAAACCGAGCCGGTTGAATGCCTCGACGGCAAGCGCGAACTTTTTATACGGCACCATGCGACCCACCATCAAAAAATAATCCGAGGGCTCTTTCGGAAAAAAGTGATTTGTATTTACCGGCGGATAGATAACTTCCGCGTCCCTATCGTAATATTTCCTGATGCGCTTCCGCACAAATTGAGAATTTGTAATAAAGGCATCCGCCCTCTCGCACGCCTCGATATCCCAAAAGCGCAAATAGGTCATAAAAAACGGGCTCGCGGCTTTAATGATTCTCGGATACTTAAACTCGGAAAGCAGCTTAGGGCTGTTATCCCAGGCATAGCGATGAGGAGTATGGCAATAGGAAATATGAACAGTGCGCGGATTCGTGATAACGCCTTTTGCGTAGCTCCCCGAATCCGAGAGCACAAGATCATAGTCGCGCATATCAAGCTGCTCAATCGCGTATGGCATAAATACGGGAAAATACCTGTGCCGCGAGGCGGCAAGAGGTATTTTCTGCAAAAAAGAAACCTTTATCTTCCTTCCTTCAAACGCAAAACCGGTGGACTTGGCGTCATAGACAAGCGTATATATGGGGGCGTCCGGGAACATCTCGCAAAACGCTTCGAGCACCCTCTCTGCCCCGCCATACTGATTGAGATAATCATGGACTAAAGCTACGCGCATATGTTGCAATTTTTAATTTTGTCCTAGTACTCTGTTCTCCTAAATATTAATATTCCAAGCGTCTTTAGGAGTATGGCAATATCTTTCTTTAAGGACCAGTTTTCAATATAATGGCGGTCCAGCTTTACTTCTTCCTCAAAAGGGAGCTGTTCGGCACCCGAAATTTGAGCAAAGCCCGTAACTCCCGATTTTATCGCAAGGACTTTTTTGTGGTGGCGCTCGTACCGGGCGATCTCAGCCGGCTCATGGGGGCGAGGACCTACCATGCTTATCTCGCCTTTCAAGACATTGAATATTTGCGGCAGTTCGTCTATGCGCTTTGAGCGTATAAATCGTCCTACTTTCGTAATGCGCGGATCGTCTTTCATCTTAAAAAGCGGCCCGTCTCCACGCTCGTTCTCCGAAGCAAGATACTCTTTATACTCATGCGCGCCTGTAATCATCGAACGAAATTTAAGGAGTTTAAACTCCTTACCCCGGCTCACCCTTTTGAGCCGCACAAAAACAGGCCCCTTTGTGTCCCATTTGATAAAAAAGGCAATCACAAAAAACGCGGGCGCAAAAAGCGGGATCAAAACAAGAGATCCCAGGATATCGCTAAGCCTTTTTGTTACTTCCCCCCACCCTTCAAGATTCGTCCTTTTGAGTTCTATGATGGGGGTAGCACCCAAGATATCAATATCAATATTCCGGGAAACCGCGCCAAAAAAATCCGGAACAAATTTAAGATCAATGCGCATGTCCTCACAAAAATTTATAAGGTCCACAACGGCACTCCTCTCAAAATTTTGATTCGCAAGAATAACCTTTTGAGCTCCCGGATTTTTGACAATATTTTTTATATTATCAAGATTGATATCGGGCACATGGCCGAGAATGGAATAGCCGATGCACGGATTTGTTTCTATTTCCTGCCTAATAAGATTTGCCTGCTCGCCTTCGCCGATTAGAAGTACGCGCTCGACGCCAAAACCGCACTTTGCCATAAGGACTTTTCGTATTTTTGCGGCAATAAGACGCGCGCTCGTCACAAAAATAATTCCCAAAAACCATGCCGCAAGCATAATAAAACGCGAGTCAAACCATTCCCGCTTGAAGAACATAAATATGATTACAATCATCATGCCTGCAGATACGGCAAGGATGACCTGAAAAAATTCCTCCAGCTGACTTCGCTTTATCTTTGCTTTGTAAAGGCCCGAGATCGCGAAAACAGCCACAAAAAATCCCGCGAGCGCCGCAGTGAGAGTAAGGTAGTATATGACAGGCAAATCAAAAAGCACCGGCCGCCAATCGGCAACAAAAGGGCTTAAACGCAAAAAA
>CAJXHR010000045.1 GCA_913054525.1 uncultured bacterium
CGCTTGAGCCGGTCTCGGGAAGCCAGACACCCCCGCGTCTTGAAGGCACAGATCCTTTTTCCTCGCTCGCCTGGAGAGGTCGCCTTCTTTCCTTTCGTGCGCGTGATTTCGCGGATGCCTTTACGGGCTTCTTAATTTCTATCACATGTCTTATTATGTTGCTTTCTTGCTTTAGGTCATCGTACAGCGACTTTATCTTTTCGGGAGCAATCGAAAACACCGACTCACAAAGATATCCCTGCTGTTCTTTTCCTATGGGGTAGGCAAGACGACGTGCAGATTCCTGGCATATAGACGCTTCGATTTTGCCGTCCAGCGCGCTGACCTTGTCGTTTATCACCTGGCGATAATTATGCGTCTCCTCCGAGCTTAGGCCCTGTTTGAGTATGAAATGCAGCGTATACTGCCTTTTTATTTGTTCTGATGTATCTTCCATATTTATCTATATCAGATTATCATATATCAGGGCAATTTGTCAAACTATATATGGCATGATAATATGCGGCTGTAATGAGCATAAACCCAAACATTTTTCGATTATACGACATACGAGGCATAGCCGGTGAAGAGTTTACCGCGGAGGAAATCAAAAAGTATGAAAAATGGTACGGTCCTTTCCCCGGTATTACGCTAACGTCGGACGCGGCGCGCCTAATCGGAAAAGCATACGGAAGCATTATCCGCCGCCAGGGCGGGAGAAAGGTTGTTGTGGGATACGAAATACGGCCGTATGCCGAGGAACTCAAACGCGCCTTTATTTCCGGCGTACTCTCCAGCGGCTGCGATGTTGCCGATGCAGGTGTCTCCCTTACTCCAATTATTTATTTTGCGACAGCATTTTTTGATTTTGACGGAGGAGTGAATATAACAGGTAGCCATAATGTTTATTTTTATAACGGCTTCAAGCTGATGAAAAAAGGCGTATGGCCGATTTTTGGCGATGAGCTTCAGGCAATGCGCGAGATGATAGAAAAGAGTGATTTTGTAGAAGACGAAGAGGGACAGCTTGAGTCCTTTGATGCGAGCTCCCCCTATGGGGAATATTTTTTAAAACATATTAAGGTCGCAAGGAATTTGCATATTGTAATTGATACGGGCAACGGGTCCGCGGGGATATTCGCTCCCGAGTTATTCCGTAAACTCGGATGCGAGGTCACAGAACTTTATACCGAGCCGGACGCAACATTCCCCAACCATACTCCGGATCCCGAGGCGCCCCAAAATATGAGGGATTTAGGGAAAAAGGTTAGAGAAGTTGGAGCTGATTTGGGGATTGGGTTTGACGCGGACGGCGACAGGATGGGATTTGTGGATGAGAATGGCGAATTTGTCAGCGCCGACCTCTTGCTTTTATTGTTTGCAAAAGACGCGCTTATCAGGAATCCGGGAAAAAAGATCCTATACGACGTGAAATCCTCGCAACTTTTAGAAGAGCTTGTTCCCGGGTATGGCGGCGTACCCCTAATGCATCAGACGGGACACGCGCCCATTAAGGAAACCCTGCGCAAGGACGGGGATGTTATTTTTGCCGGCGAGGTGTCCGGGCATTTTTATTTTGTAGAAGATTATTTTAAAATTGACGACGGTCTTTTCAGCGCGGGAAAGATGCTTGAGATTTTTATCGGGCAGCAAGGTTCTTTTTCTTCGCTTTTTAAAGATATACCCGTACGCGTTCGGACTCCCGAAATAAAGCTTCCCGTAGCCGACGAGGAGAAATTTGATATTGTGGAGAAAATAAAGAAAAATTTTGAGGGGAAATTCCCGCTTATTTTGATTGACGGAGTAAGATTTAACATCACAAAAACTGGCTGGGGACTTATACGCGCCTCAAACACTTCGCCGTATCTTACGGCGCGGATGGAGGGCGTCTCGGAAGAAGAGGTCCTTAAAGTGAAGAATATTTTGGCGGACGAACTCGAAAAATTCCCCGAAATCGGCGATAAGCTCAACAGGCAAAAAGTCGCGGTGCTTGAGGGGAAGCTGGGGTGGGTCTAGGATTGCTTTTATCACTCAAAGGTGGTATGCTGTAAGGATGATGAGCAAACAGGGATTTTTATTGGAACATAACCGACTAGCGCCCGTTAATTTACAGGTTAGCACAGTAATGCTTTCGCGATTTCGGGTGGAAAAACCCTCCTTATTCAAGGGCAACGACTGGCCTATCGAAAAACTTCGAAGGCCTCTCCTTCTGTGGCTTACATCTCTTTCCGAGGGGGAAAGAGAAAGTATGAACTCATAAATTTCAACGGCTCAATGACTCATTGAGCCCTATTTTTTTCCGCACGAGTGTCATTGTTTCTTGTGATACTTCGTTCGCCTTAGTAGCACCCTTGTCAAAGAGGGCGGCTGCCTCTGCGGGGCTTTGGGAAAGCTCTTTGTAGCGTTTTTGTATGGGACGAAGTTGGTTCATTACCGCATCGGCAAGGGAGGATTTAAAATCAGCATAGCTTTTGCCCAAAAATTCCTGCTCAAGGTCTTTTATTGACTTTCCGGAAACGCCGCTATAAATTGCAAGAAGATTTGAGATAGCGGGTTTTTCTCTGAGCTCATACTTTATCTTATTTCCCGAGTCGGTAACGGCTTTTTTTATTTTGCCGCGTATTGAGTCCTCTTCCTCAAAAAGACCGATGTAGTGCTGGGCCCCCAGGGACTTAGACATTTTTTGGGTAGGGTCTTGGAGGGACATAACCCGGGCCGTTTCCTTTTGGATCATTGCTTTTGGCAATTTAAAAACTTCCCCATAGGTTTTGTTGAATTTTTCTGCCAGGTTTCTTGTAAATTCCAGATGCTGTTTTTGGTCTTCACCGACCGGCACATACTCCGGGTTATACAAAAGGATATCGGCAGCCATAAGGGTCGGGTAGGTGAGCAGTCCCGCGTTTATACCTTCCTTTTTTGAGACCTGTGCGGCTTTTTCTTTGTACTGGGTCATTCGCTCAAGATCTCCAATGGGGGTAAGCGTGGTCAGAATCCAGGCAAGCTCGGTATGCGCGGGTACTTGCGACTGCAAAAACAAAACGGATTTTTCTGGATCAAACCCCATAGCGAGCATCGCAATTTGCGCTTCCTGTGTATTTTTGCGAAGAGTTTCCGCGTCATGCACGGTTGTTAGCGCGTGCAGGTCAACGATGGGATAAAAGCAGTCGTTGCCCTTGTCCTGTCTCCCTTCGGGAGATCTTCCGGAGGTAGATAAATCTACCCAGTGCTTAAGAGCGCCGAGATAATTCCCCAGATGAAATTGTCCGGTGGGCTGTATGCCCGATAAAATCCGCATGTTAAATTTCTATTATTACCGGTATTACCATGGGCCTTCGTTCTGTCTTTTGGAATAGAAACTGCCCTGTCTTGTTCCGTATTTCGTCTTTGAGGTAAGAGGCATTTAGCGTGTGTTCTGTCGCAAACGACCCTTCAATGATTTTCCGCACTCGTTTGCGCACATCCATTAAGAGCTCTTGCGATTCACGAAGATAAACAAATCCCCGTGAAATAATATCAGGATTGCCCTTTAGCTTTCCGGTTTTTGTGTCTATGGTTGATATTATAACAAATATCCCATCTTGTGCCATTAGCTGCCGGTCTCGCAGTACCACTTGGCCTACGTCTCCTATTCCAAGGCCATCTACCATCACATAATCTGTAGGTACGCGCGATTCCAATATATGCGCTTTTCCGTCTTTAAACACTGTCGGTTTTCCGTTTCCAAGAATAAGGACGTTTTCGCTAGGCATGCCTATGCTTTCGGCGATTGCGCCATGCATGCGCAGCATGTAGTGATTGCCGTGGATAGGTATTAAGTATTTTGGCTTTACGAGATTAAGCATGAGCTTAAGGTCTTCGGCCTGGGCATGTCCCGATGCGTGGACATCCATGAGCTTGGAATGGATTATCCTTGCGCCCTGGTACATCAGGATATCCTTGAGTGAGCTTACCGATCTTTCGTTTCCGGGAACCACGGATGAGGAAAATATTACAGAGTCACCTTTTTGTATTTGGACAAAACGGTGCTCCTTATGAGCGATGCGCATGAGGACTGCCTCACCCTCTCCCTGTGCTCCTGTGCAGGCAATGATTATTTTTTCAGGCGCGTATTTATTCACGTCATTTATAGGTATGAAAGTATCCTTTTTTGCCTTAATGAAGCCAAGCTCCTTTGCTATTTCCACATTAGTTTTCATGGAATAACCGTCAATCGCAAGTTTTCTGCCGTACTTTTCCGCAATATTTACAAGCTGTTGAATACGGGAAATCAGGGAGCCAAAGGTGGCTGCGATAACTCTCCCTGGAGCGTCTTTGATTATCGCATCAAGGCTTTCTTGGACTTGTCGTTCGGAGATCGTATATCCGGAGTCCTCCGCATTTGTTGAGTCGGAAAGCATTACAAGCACTCCTCCATCTTTAGAGGAAAGTTGAACTATACGCGCTATATCAGCGGGTTCGTCGCCAATGGGGCTGTGGTCGAATTTAAAATCGCCGGTATGAATAACCGTGCCTTCCGGGGTATGGAGGGCAATGCCGACACTGTCTGGGATGTTATGGTTTACGTGGAAAAATTCTATCTTGAAATGGCCAAGCGTCAGGTTGTCCGTCTTTTTTACGGTATGGATTTCGAGTTTTCCGGCTTTGGGGAAGTCGTCATGGCGCTTCAGGATTATTCCGCGTGAAAGTCCTGTCGCATATACCGGAGGATAGCCGAGTTTAGGAATCAGGTGAGATATGGCGCCTACATGGTCGAGGTGTCCATGGGTGATGACGACACCCAGAATGTTTTTCTCCTTTCCTTTGAGGTACTCGATATTGGGGATTATATAGTCAATTCCCGGCATATCATCTTCTGGGAATTGAAGGCCCATGTCGACAATTACAATATCGCCCTTGTATTCAAAAAGGGTCATATTGCGTCCAACCTCCTCGAGTCCTCCAATGGGGATTATTTTTAATCCATCGGGCTCTGGAGCGGTATCTGTCGTTCTTATATTTACTTCTTTTGTTGATTGCCCCACGGCTCGTCTACGCGAGCGTTGAGGGGGCCTTGTTTGTCTTGGAGTCATAGTTAAAATTTTAATTGTAATTAGAGAACAAGCTTAGTGCGGACGAGAGGACTTGAACCTCCACGGACTTGCGTCCACTGGCTCCTGAAGCCAGCGCGTCTGCCGGTTCCGCCACGTCCGCGTGCTATTTCCATACTCTTTTTGTATCAATATACCACTCTGTCACGTCAGAGAACCTCCATGAGGGGTCGGCAATCTTACCCTCCGAGATGCCTTTTATATTTTTGCTTACGGGATAAAGGTACGTAGGGCTATACAGGAATATCGCGGGAATGTCGTCGCTTATTGTCTCCTGGAGAAGGACATATTTTTCCGCGCGCGCTTGTGAATCCAGTGTCTGCCTTGCTTCTTCAAGGAGCTTATCGGCGGTTTTATTATCATACAGCGCGAGGTTCAGTCCGGGGTCTTTCTTTTGCGATGAGTGCCAGAAGGAGAACGGATCGGGGTCAATGCCTACAACCTGTCCAAAAAGCAGCGCCTCGTAGTCCCTGGGCCTTATGTGCTCCTGTTGGAGCTCTCCCAGCGTATAGGAATTTATAACGACTCTTACTCCTATCTTCTCCCATTGGTCCTTGATTACTCGCATTACTTTTTCAAGTTCGGGCCACTGGACTGTTATAAGATTTATTTCAAGGGGAGTCGGTTCAGTGTCGCCACTAAGTGTTTTTTCCAGAACTCCGTCGCCGTCAGTATCGGCCCATTTGCTTTTTTCAAGAATTCTTTTTGCCTCATCCGGGTCAAATTGGTATTTTTCTTCAATTTGCGGATTGTATCCGAGAAGTTCTCGGACTATTGGCCCGAAAGACGGCTTTCCTTTGCCGGCAGCAGATATATTTATGATTTCCTCCCGGTTGGTCGCGAGCAAGAGCGCTTCGCGTACATTTTTATCGGAAAGTAATTTTGAGTTTGCCTGGTTTAGAAATATCGCAAAGTATCTTGGAAGCGAGAAAGTATACAGTATCTCATCCGCCCCTTCCTTCACCTGAATGCTGTTATATCCGGATATAAAGCTCATCGCGGAGACCTCTTTGTTTTTGAGGGCTCGCAGAGCCTCTTCTTCGGAGTCAAA
>CAJXHR010000046.1 GCA_913054525.1 uncultured bacterium
AAAAGAAGAAATTAAAAAGATCGAAAGCATCATTATAGAATATCCGTTTTTTGAGATAAGCGAGGTGTTGCGCAGGGGATATCACCCGGATATTTCCTTTTCGTATGTTCTCGGCTATACGGGAGAGGTAACCGCGTCCGATTTACTTTTTAAGGAGTATTCGCGGGGTGAGCGTGTAGGCAAGGCAGGCGTAGAGGCGTTTTATGACGATGCCTTGCGCGGGGAGCCGGGAATTCTCATAAAGGAGATCGACTCCACCGGAAATGTTTTGGGCCAGGAATTGAGCAAAGAGCCGCGTCGCGGAGTGGATATTACCCTTCATGTAAATGAAGAGCTTCAAAGCAGAGTCCATGAAATTTTAAAAAAGCACGCGAGAGTTCTTGACGTTGATCACGCCGTAGCTGTGCTTATGGATCCGCGGGATGGGAGAGTAGTAAGTATCATAAGCATGCCGGGGTTCGATTCGAATCTATTTGAGCGGGGTATAACTCAAGGCGAGTTTGAGGAACTGGTCAACGATCCCAAAAGGCCTCTGTTCAATAGGGCCATAGCGGGCGAATATCCCAGCGGTTCCACAATAAAGCCAATTATCGCGGTAGCGGCTTTGGAGGAAGAGCTTGTGACCCCCGAATTCCTTGTCTATAGCGCCGGGGCGATAGAGGTGCGAAGCGTGTACAATGCTGATGTTGTATACGAGTTTAAGGATTGGAAGGCGCATGGCTGGACTGATATGCGCAAAGCCATTGCCGACTCTGTGAATGTATATTTTTATACGATTGGCGGGGGGTATAAAGGTCAAGAGGGGCTGGGCATACGCAATATAGAGAAATATCTAAAAAAGTTTAACTGGGGAGAGAAGACCGGTATTGATTTGCCCGGCGAGCAAAGTGGGCTTATTCCTACGCCAAAATGGAAAAAGGAGACAAAAGGGGAAAACTGGTATATCGGAGACACGTACCTGGCGTCTATCGGGCAAGGCGATATTCTTGCAACACCTCTCCAGATCGCCGTATCTACGGTAGTATTTGCGAATAAAGGAACTATTTTTTCGCCAAGAGTTGCTTCAATGATCGGAGAAGAGCGGATTGTGCCAAAGATTATAAATAAAGATTTTAGCGATCAAAAAAATATTGAAGTCGTGCGGGAGGGGATGCGGAGAATGGTGGAGTCGGGATCGGGTGTGTTTCTTGCGGATTTTCCATATGAGATTGCCGGAAAAACGGGTACCGCCCAGACCGGGCGCGCGCGGAATCACGCCTGGTTTACCGGTTTTGCGCCGTATGATGACGCGGAAATTGTTGTGACCGTCCTTTTTGAAGAGGGCGAAAAGAGCGATTATGCTGTGCGCGCCGCAAAGGAAATATTCGAGGCTTACTTTGATATTTATCCCCAGGGATAGCATATTGACACATGTCTCTTTATAAATAATAATTGATGCGTACTATTAATTCTTGGCGATGGAGAGAGAGTTTATAACCAAAAGGGGCCTTAATAAGCTGAATAAGGAACTTGAAGTTCTGGTAAAGATAAAAAGGCCGCAAATTGCAGAGAAAATAAGGGAGGCTGTGTCTTTCGGCGATATCACCGAAAACGCGGAATATGCCGAGGCGAAAGACGAACAGGCATTTATAGAGGGCAGAATTATGGAAATAGAAGGAACACTGCGCACGGTCATGGTCGTAGAGCCGGTAGTCGGCAGGACCGTTTCAACCGCTCAGATTGGCTGCGCAGTTGGGCTATCCGCGGGCGCGCAGCGTAAAAACTTTATTATAGTCGGCAAAGGAGAGAGCAATCCTTCAAAGAATGAGGTTTCTTCGGACTCTCCCGTGGGCCAGGCAATGCTTGGAAAAAAAATAGGCGACCGTATAATGGTATCCACACCAGGCGGAAACAAGCAATATAAGATTGTAAAAATCGCGTAATGGCACTAATAGATATAAGAAAAAATAGGATAAAGAAGAGGTCTAATCTCAAAACCCAAAAGAAAGACCCCTATCCCATATACCTCAAGCGTACGTGCAGTGCGGCGGATACTCATAAAAATTTTGAAAAATTCGCAAGCGCGGAGAAAACGATTGTATTAGTCGGCAGGATGATGACTCTTCGCGAGCACGGCGGCTCTGCATTTTTTGATCTTCGTGACGGAGGCGGTGATTTTCAAATATATGCGAAGAAAGATACGCTCGGCGACAAGGCGTACAATGAGTTTCTGGAATATTTTGATATAGGCGACTTTGTTGAGGCGACAGGTGTTTTATTCAAAACAAAAAAAGGAGAGGAGACGCTTGAACTGCAAAGCTTTAAGATGCTCACAAAATCTCTTCTGCCTCTTCCCGAAAAGTGGCACGGCTTAACTGATGTGGAGGAAAGGTACCGAAAGCGGTACCTCGACCTTTTGATGAACGATGAGGTGAGTAAAATTTTCAGGACGCGCAGTCGCATAATTGCCTCAACGCGCGAATTTTTGCATAAAGAGGGCTTCATGGAGGTGGAAACATCCATGCTTCAGCCAATCCCAGGAGGCGCGTCCGCCCGCCCTTTCAAAACGCATCTTAAGGCCCTTGATATGGATTTATACCTTCGTGTCGCTCCGGAGCTCGATCTTAAAAAGCTTCTTGTAGGAGGCTTTGAGAAGGTGTTTGAAATAGGCCGGTCGTTTCGCAACGAGGGCATGGACCACATGCACAATCCGGAATTTACCTCGCTTGAGTTTTACTGGGCGTATTCTGACTATAAAGAAGTCATGAAGTTTTCCGAAAAGCTGTTTGTCCATATATTTAAGGCAATAGGCGTATATCCGAAACTAGAGAACGAGGGTAAATCCATAAATTTGAAACCGCCATGGCCCCGGGTGGAGTTTACCGTGCTTTTTCAAAAGTATTTGGATATCGATTATGAATCATTAGATAGAGATGCACTTGTGGATAGGGCGATGAAGCTTGGCATAAATATTGAAAAGCATTTAAACAAAGGGCAAGTCGCAGATCTTATTTACAAAAAAGCAATTCGTCCAAAGATTCTTGAGCCGACTTTTGTGATTCACCACCCGACTGAGCTTGCGCCTCTTGCAAAGCCGCTTCCCGACAATCCAAAATACGATGCCCGTTTTCAGCTTATAATTAACGGCTGGGAAGTGGTAAACGCTTTTTCCGAGCTTAACGACCCCGTACTTCAGAGAGAGTTTTTTGAGGAGCAGGAGAAGCAACGGGTAGACGGCGACGAAGAGGCCCAGCGGCTGGACGAGACGTTTCTGGAGGCGCTTGAATACGGCATGCCTCCCGCGGCCGGTTTCGCGTTCGGCGTGGATCGCTTGACGGCATTGCTTACAAATTCTCATTCTCTCCGGGAAGTCATTCTATTCCCGACAATGCGTCAAAAATGAGAGCTCGCGAATATAAAATTGTTGTCGTAAGCGGAGGGCTGGATCCACTGCACGTTGGGCATGTGCGGCTTTTTGAAAGCGCAAAGAAACTTGGCGATGAGCTTGTGGTAATTCTGAACAACGACAACTGGCTGCGTAAGAAAAAGGAATATGTTTTTATGCCCCAGCGTGAGCGCAAGGAAATAATAGAGGCGCTTGCGTGCGTGGACAGGGTGGTGTTGAGCAGTCATAAACGCAATGCGCAAGATATGAGCGTATGCGCCGAGCTTGAAAAAATAAAACCGGATATTTTTGCAAACGGCGGAGACAGGACAAGTAAAAATATTCCGGAAATTGCGGTGTGCAAAAAAATCGGTTGTAAAATGGTCTTTGGAGTAGGCAGTGGCGGCAAAGTCCAGTCCAGCTCCTGGCTGCTGGATAAGTATATAAAGCGCTATGCAAAAAAGTAAAAAACTTTATTTCATAACCAGCAATAAGACCAAGTTTGAGGAAGCGCAGGAAATTTTGGGCGATATTGAGCTTGAGCAGTTTGATATTGACTTGCCCGAGATACAGGAAATTGACGCTCGCAAAGTTGTGCGGGCGAAGCTTGAGGCGGCCCTTGCGCACCACGAAGGCCCATTTATTGTGGACGATGTTTCGGTGCGATGGGAGGCGCTAAACGGACTACCCGGACCTTTTATAAAATGGTTTTTGAAATCGTTTTCATTGGAAGAGATACACGCTATGCTTGAAAAGCTCGGCAATACCGCGACAGAAGTATCATTGCTCATAGGGTATGCCAAAAACAAAGATGACATTCATTTTTTTGAGGGGCAGGTTACGGGGGAGATTGTAGCTCCGAGAGGCGAATATTTTGGATGGGATCCGATTTTTCAGCCGGAAGGGCATGATAAGACATATGCAGAAATGTCTAGAGAAGAGAAAAACAAGATAAGCCACAGGCGCCTCGCCCTCGATAAACTTAAAGAATTTTTGGGATTGTTGTGAGTTTTGGATTATCACTCTTGACAATAGATTGATAATTTTTTAGTATAGATACAGTGCTTACAGAAAGGCAATCTCAAATTTTAAACGCGATTGTAGATGAATACATACATACGGCACTGCCCGTCAGCTCCGGCATGGTTTTTGACAAGGGGATTTTTGATGTAAGCTGTCCGACCATACGAAACGAAATGGCAGACCTTACTGGCATGGGATATCTTGCCCAGCCCCACACCTCTGCCGGTCGCGTGCCCACAGAGAAGGGGTACCGTCTTTTTGTGGACATACTTATTAGCGAAGGAAGTGCTGCAGGCAGTGTAAAGCGCGACAGCGCGAATAAGAAATCTTCCATATCCGGGGAAAAAATTATGGATAAGGCGCGCAGGGTTTCGCGGGATACAAATGATCTTGTAATTTTTGTAGATGAAGAGGATGGCGAGGTAAAATATTTTGGACTTAGAAAAGTTTTTGAAAACCCCGAATTTAAAACACACGCGGCAGTTGTGTCCATGCTCGGGGAGCTGGAGCGATTTGAGGATTATGTCGAGGCTGTCGAAAAGTATTTGGCTCGGGACCTTGAAATTTTTATTGGCAGCGAGAATCCATTTTTTGAAAACACTGAGTATAGTATGATTTCCGCACGAATTAACAATAACATTATCGCTGTTCTTGGCCCGATGAGGATGGATTATAAAATAAACCTTTCGCTGCTTGAGCGAATTTAGAGTTATGGCAAAACTACGAAAAGAAAAATTGGAGTATGTTGAGGAGGGGGGCGATGATGCCCCGCACCATGCGGGGCAGGGCGAGGCCGCCAAAAGGGTTGAAAAATTGCGAAAAATTTTGAAGAAATGTAAAAATGAGCGGCAGGAATATCTTGAAGGATGGCAAAGGGCGCAGGCGGATCAGCAGAACTACATAAAACAAAAAAATATTGAAATGGAGGCCTTCAGAAAATTTGCCTCGGAAACCGCGATGCTGCAGATTATTCCAATACTGGACAACCTAATCCTCGCTTGTGAATCAGTTCCGGAAAATATAGCGGCAGACAATTGGATAAAGGGCATTATGCAAATCCGTAAACATTTTGAGAATGTTTTAAAAGAAAATGGCGTAGAGCCGATAGATGCCAAGCCAGGCGATAAGTTTGATCCCGCGTATCATGAGGCTGCCGATGAGACGGATGGAAGCGGAGAAAGCGGGACGATAGCGGAGGTGATACAGAGGGGGTATATCCTAAATGAGAAAGTGATTAGGGCGGTACGAGTTAAAGTAGTTAAATAATTAAATTTTTATTAAATACCATGTCAAAAATATTAGGAATTGACTTAGGAACAACTAATTCGGCAATGGCGGTCATTGAGGCCGGCCAGCCAAAAATAATTGAGAATAAAGAGGGCAACAGGACAACCCCCTCTGTTGTCGCGCTGTCAAAAAATGGCGAGCGCCTCGCGGGCCTGCTGGCAAAGCGCCAAGCCGTAACAAATCCCAAAGACACTATTTATTCGGCAAAGCGCCTAATTGGGCGGAAATTTTCGGATGTAGAAGTCGAGCGCGATAAAAAGCTTCTTCCCTACGAGCTTCAAGAGTCGAAAGAGGGTGGGGTGGAGATAAAAATGGGCGATAAGCATTACCGGCCGGCTGAAATTTCAGCAATGGTTTTGCA
>CAJXHR010000047.1 GCA_913054525.1 uncultured bacterium
GGCGAGATTGAGTTTGACGCTGACTTGCTCGGCGATTTTTCAATAGCCAAGGATGAGGATACGCCCCTCTATAACCTCGCCGCGGCTATTGATGACTACGAGATGAAAATCAGTCATGTGATGCGGGGCGAGGATCATATATCCAATACGCCGAAACAACTTTTGATATGCCAGGCGTTTGGCCTTGAACCGCCCCAATATGCACATCTGCCCATGATATTGGGTACCGATAAGTCAAAGTTGAGCAAAAGACATGGAGCAACTGCGGTTACCGAATATAGGGGAATGGGGTATTTACCCGAGGCAATGTTTAACTTTCTTTCAATGCTGGGATGGTCATCCGGAGACGATAATGAAATAATGTCGCGGGAAGAAATCGTAAAAAAATTTTCATTGGATCAGGTGCAAAAGTCCGGGGCAGTATTTAATATAGAAAAATTGGACTGGCTAAATGGTGAGTATATCCGGGCAATGTCTCTTGATGCTCTCAC
Organism: uncultured bacterium; assembly: GCA_913054525.1. Lineage (GTDB taxonomy): Bacteria > Patescibacteriota > Minisyncoccia > Spechtbacterales > HO2-43-30 > CAJXHR01. The sequence goes on from CAJXHR010000047.1 coordinate 492, forward strand.
AGAAGCAGTTAAGCCATATTTACCACAAAATAATGATTTGGATTTGAAGAAAATTATTGCATTGGAACAACCGCGCATGAAAAAGCTCTCCGAGATAGGGGAGAGTACAAAATTTTTCTTCACGGATAAGTTGGAGTATGATTCCGGGTTACTGCTATGGAAAGATATGGGAGGAGAAGAAGTTAAAGAAATTTTGGATAAACTGGAAGCATTATTGGATGAAATTGAGGAAAAAGATTATGTGAAAGATAAATTGGAAAAAATTATTATGCCAAAAGCCGAGGAGTGGGGGAGTGTTGAAGGAAAAGTAGACAGGGGGCGGATTCTCTGGCCGCTCCGCGTTGCTCTCACGGGCCAAAAGGCATCCCCCGGGCCATTTGAAGTAGCGGAAATTTTAGGTAAAAAAAGATGCCTCCAGCGTGTGCGGGAGGCTAAGAATATTTCCTAATTTTGTCTGTCTCCTGATCGTTTGCTGCCTACCCACGCTAAATATACCATAATTACGATTTCCCAAAAGAGTAGCGTAAAAAGAGTCGTGCCAAGTACTACGAGCAGTATTTTGGGTATATTTCTTCTTCTAAGGTGAATTTCATTAGCCCTCAGATATTTGCGAACAGGGCCTGTCAATGCGGCCAGATAAACAACGAGTCCTATGGTCACATACGCCATACTAACTCCGCCCCAAAATAGACCAAGTTCCATTTTAAACTCCTTATTTCTCAATAAAATATGAAGATGAAGGTAGCAATATTATCGCACATATTATTTATTTTGCCAATATTCACGCTTATTTTTATAAGCTCTCCGGTGCTCGCCGGAGAAATTGACGATCTTAAGAAGCAGATAGATAAGAAGGCGAAGGCGATACAGGAGTTGAAGCAGAAAGAGGGGGAGTACCGGCTGCACGCTGGGCATGCACATGAGCAAGCAGATACACTTGAAGAGGTAGTCACGGATTTTAACCAGCAAATACGCGACGTGGAAAGCGATATCTATAGTAAGCAGCAGGAAATTTCTGCGACTACTCTAAAAATTCGCCAAAAGGAGCTTGAGATATTAACGCATGAGGCAACTATCGAGCGAACTAAGCATTATATTGCCGCAGCCCTGCGGGAAATTTATGAAAATGACGGCGAGCAAGTGAGCGAACTTATTTTTAAATACGAAGATTTTTCTGAGTTTTTCAATCAGATGGAATACCGCAATCTTTTACAGGAGGAGCTTAGGGCGCAGCTTGAAGAAATCCGAGAACTTAAGCAGCAAATAGAAGAAGAGAAACAGGCGCTCAGGAATCAGAGAGATGAATTGGAAAAATTGAAATACGATCTTGAAGCGCGCAACACCATATTGGATTCTCAACGCGATCAAAAGAAAAATTTGCTTGCTCAAACGCGAAATACGGAATGGCGGTACAAGGAGCTCTTAAAGGATACAAGAGAGAAGCAAGCGGCAATGCAAAGGGAGATATTTGAATTGGAAGATAAACTCCGCCAATCAATTGACGCAGCAAGCATCCCCGTGCCAAGATCCGGTGTGCTCGGGTGGCCAACCGAGGGTTTGCTTACACAGGGATACGGGTGCACTAAATTCGCAAAGACGTCTTCAGCGTATCCCACTTGTTTTCATAATGGTATAGATATTGGGGCAAGATATGGTACAATAGTAGTAGTGGCACATGCTGGACGCGTAGTGGCTGTGCAAAACGCTCCGTATGCATACGGCAAATGGATTGCAGTAGAGCATGACAACGGCCTTACAACTATGTATGCGCACCTTTCCCTTCAGTCCGTAGTTGTTGGACAGCGGGTCAATGGAGGAGAGGTGATAGGGTACATGGGCTCAACCGGATATTCCACGGGGTCGCATCTGCATTTTACCGTGTATACGACAAATAGTTTTTCGACAAAGCCTAGCAAAATAGCGGGTACGCTTCCGATAGGAGCAACAATTAATCCATTTAATTATTTACCATGAAAAAAATTCTATTTTTTATAATCATTATAGCGCTTGCCGCTCTTTTCCTGGCTCCTGAGTCAATGATAGGGGAGTATAAGGGGTTGCTGAAGATAAAACATACGCTGCGCGATACGGGGTTAAAAGTTAAAAATATTGTCACTGATTTTGCCGTCACCGGAGAGAAACCTGCGGAACTGGACGCGTTTGAGAAATCCGCGAAAGAAAAATTGGATGCCGGGACAGAGCAATTAAAGAAAGAGGCGAAAGAAGCCGCTAAGGATGTCGCAAAAGAGACCATAGAGGGCCTTTAATCCACAGATAGAGGCGTTGACAGCCGTTTTTGGCTTTTATATTATATAAATAAGAACTGAGTATAATCCTTCTTACACTCAGTAATAAATTCTTAAAAATATGAAATCAACTCCCCTGCCCCATATAGATGATTTTCTTCTGAATTTGCAAACTAATAATTATTCAGAAGAAACTATATATAGCTACGAAAGAGATCTGGATGTATTCCGTAATTTTTTGGACGAGGCGTCCATCTCTTTTGCTAACGTTGACAAGAAGACAATTCTCAACTATAAGGCATATCTTACTTCGCGCGACCGCAAAACCGCAAAAAATGTCGAACCTCAGAAGAAACTTAGCAGTTTTTCTATAAACCGGATGCTCTCCGCGTTTCGCGCGTATCTAAACTATCTGATAGATATGGATTACGATGTGCCCGTAACCCCGCAGGTTATTAAACTTGTTAAGACCGAAAAAAAGTATCCAAGGGTCTCCGAAATGGACGAAGTTATAAAGTTGATCGAGTCCCCCACCGGCTTTGAAAAAGATAAAACGGTTGCTTTGCGGAACAGAGCTATGTTGGAAACATTGTTTGCTACAGGGATGAGAATATCCGAACTTATAAATTTAAAAATGAATCAAATCGATAAAAAGGGCAGGATTTTTATCATGGGAAAGGGCAAAAAAGAGAGATTTGTATATCTTACTCCCAGAGCCGAAAAACACATAGCGAGCTATATGGAAGTCCGCGGAGATATAGATTCCCCGTATCTCTTTATCCCCTACAGGGGAAGAGGTGTTCATAAAAAGGATAAAAAACTGTCCCCAAATTATTTGGAATACAAAATAAAGCGGTATAGAGAGCTTTTAGGGCTTAATGTGCCTATATCCGCCCATGGCATTCGTCGGGCATTTGCAACCTATCTTGCGGAGAGCGGCGCAAGTCCAGTGGCAATACAATTGCTTCTGGGACACGAGTCGCTTGATACCACGACGAGGTATGTGCGCGCCTCTCATAAATATGCCGAGCAGTCGCACAAAAAATTTCACCCCCTCAAGGAATAGCTAGTGTACCGGCAATTCTATATAGAATCTGCTACCCTTATTAATGCCTTCGCTCTCGGCCCATATCGTGCCATTGTGGGCCTTTATAATGCTTTGGGCGACATATAGGCCCAGGCCGAGACCCTCCGAATTAATTTTTTGCCCCCCCTCCCCTCTCGAAAATCGATCAAAGAGGTTTTTCAAGTCCTCTTTGCTTATGCCAATGCCGGTATCCTGAACCGTAATTTTTATGCGGTTTAATTCCGAAAGATATAAAAGACGCACATTTATATGGCCTTTTTCGGTATAATGTATAGCGTTATCAACTAAATTAAGAATGACCTGTCGCAGCTTCGCTTCATCGGCGCGAATGAGCGGCACATCCGCGGTTGGTTTTTCCCAATTGAGTATAAGCCCTTTCTCTTCCGATTGTATGTGCGTTTCGGTTACTACACCCTCTATCAGGTTAATAATATTCGTATCCTGGAAATTATACTGTAATTTTCCCCGCTCTATCCGGGAGATATTCAAAATATCGTTGACAAGGCGTATCATGCGCTCGTTTATCTCGTATGTCTTGTCAACCCAATCGCGCCTGTCCTCTTCGGACCCGCTCCCCTCTTTTATCATTGATGTAAATCCCTTTATTGCGGTAAGCGGCGTGCGTAGCTGATGAGATACGATAGATACAAAATCGGATTTTGCCTTTGATAATCTTTCAAGCTCTGTGATTTCGCGAAGTGTTCCGCGAATCAGCAAAAATCCAAAGATAGTCACAAGTATAAAGAGTAAGATATTTAAAGCGAGTTCACCGATGCTGCCGGACAGAAAGATATTAATAGAAACTATTAATATAATGATTAGGGTAAATACCTCTGTAGCAATGACTCGTATATTAAATAAATTGTGCTTAAAGATGGCGTAGGTTGTAAGCAACAGAAAGGGCAGTGTAAATATCGGGCCAAATTTTATGAACGAGGTATTTTGAAATACTGCGACCGCCAAGAATTGCGTAAAAATAAGCAATATAAACATACTAAAGTATCCCACCGCCGAAAACATGAGCTGGGCTCTCTTGTCGCCGGAAGAATTCCGGATATTTCTCACTAGATTTGCCCCTCCGAGCGCGAAAAATAAAAGGATGGCAAACGCAAAGAGAGGCATAAGAGGGCCCGGTACCGGTACGGCTTCACCCTCTAGCATTTCGGTATGAGTAAATAGATAAGGAGTTTGCGTTGCAATCATCGCGGCAACTCCCAGCAGGGCCGGCCCCCAAAACCTGAAGCGTTTTAGATTGATGGTTTCCTTGGAGAATGTCCGGACCAACAACAAGAATATGTATTGCAGCAATACAGCGAAGAGCATGACAATGCGTACCCAAAAGAGAACGTTCAGCGTGGGCTGCAGGGAGAGATAATTTGCGATAGCCCAAAGTATAATACAGAGCGCAGAAAGGGTAAAAATTTTCTGATTTAACTTCGCTCTTCCCCTGAATAAAACAATTGCGCCAAGAATTATACTTGGAATAATTGCTCCGAGCGTAACTGCGAGTGTGATGTTTAAAAATCCCTCCGTCATATTTTTATTGTATAGATTTATCCAAATTAATAAAATATCGTCCGGATTTCATATTTTCGCCTATAGCAATCTTACGCACAGCGTATGCTGCGACAGCGCCGGCAATAGTTGCCGTTGTGCCAAGCTGTGGAACAGCGGCAATTGACTTCCCCACCTCTTTTACGGATTCGCGCATCCGCTTGGTTAAGTTCTTTGGATCAACTATTTTTGTCGCTATTTTTACCCATTCCGAATATGTAATATTGTCCAGCGCGTCGGTGTCGAGTTCTTCTACCAAGCCGTGCAGCAGGGGGCGGTGAGGCTCCAGGTCAAATCTCTCTACATCCAGTATAACATTATCTCCGTTATCAGTTACCATAATAACCGGTATTTTATGCTTGCGACAAATTGTCCGGGAAAATATTTTTAAGCTCAGATTGTCCATTTCATCAATGAAAATATTTAGACGAGGCGCGTTGCGTATAAACTCTTCAATTGTGCTTGCGGAAACGCCCTTGGGCCATATATCAACTTTGGCAAAGGGGTCCAGTTCCCAAATTTGTTTCGCGGCTTGTTCCGCTTTATTTTCGCCCACAGAGTAAAGCGGGGCGCGCAGCCGGTTG
>CAJXHR010000048.1 GCA_913054525.1 uncultured bacterium
CCCACTGAAGATTTGGGTATTTACGTACTTTATGAGTAGGGTTATAATTACCCCGAAGAAGCTTGCGCTTCCATTCCATTTGAGATTGTTTGCCGCATAGCGGGCAACCTGTTGGCATAATGAGTCAGTATATCATTTTTTAAAATTTTTGCAATGGGAGATTTCAATATACTTATATTTCAACTGTCAATCCTTCTGATGTCTGTTGTAATACACGAGGTGTCGCATGGCATGGTGGCTTTGTGGCAGGGAGATCCGACGGCAAAGCTGATGGGGCGGCTAACACTAAATCCTATCAAGCATCTGGATGTTTGGGGCTCTTTTCTTGTGCCGCTGATGCTTTTTGTATTTTCCGGTGGAAATTATCTTTTCGGCTGGGCAAAGCCGGTACCGTATAATCCCTACAATTTGCGCAATCAAAAATGGGGCGCGGCGATGGTGGGAGCGGCCGGGCCTATATCTAATTTTGTTATAGCCATAGTTTTCGGCATCGCGCTTAGATTTTTCCCGGTAGCGTCCGATTTGGCATTCATGCAAAATCTTTTTCAGGTTTTCATTATCATAGTGATGATAAATATTCTGCTTGGCGTCTTCAATCTTATGCCTATTCCGCCGCTTGACGGGTCAAAACTGCTTTTTTCAATCCTCCCGCCGCATATGAGCCATATCCAGCAAATGCTTGAGCGATATGGATTTATAATTTTGCTGTTCTTTATCTTCTTCGCATTTCAAGTAATATTCCCCATAGTCGGCGGCCTGTTTCATCTTATAACCGGGATGAGTATATAGAATTTGGCGTTTCTGCCCAAAAACCCTAAGCAGGGGCTTTTATTTTCAACGGCTCAACACTTTTAAAGTATTGAGCCGTTGAAAATATTGACCGAGCTGGACTCGGTTGACAGCAATGCGTTTCTAAACTAATATGTCCTTAATATGCCAACAGTTCATCAACTGATTAAAAATCCTAGAAAGAAGACAAAGAAAAAAACAAAAGCGCCGGCGCTTGCGCGCGGATTTAACGCACTAAAGAACAAGCCCAAAAAATACTGGTCGCCTTTTAAGCGCGGTGTGTGCACAAGGGTAACAACAGTAACGCCAAAGAAGCCGAACTCGGCTCTCCGGAAAGTCGCGCGTGTGCGTCTCACGAACGGTATGGAGGTCACAGCGTATATCCCCGGCGAAGGACATACTCTTCAGGAGCACTCCGTTGTGCTTATCCGCGGCGGAAGGGTGAAGGACTTGCCCGGAGTGCGCTACCATATAGTAAGAGGAGTGCTTGATACGGGAGGCGTTGAGGGTAGAAAACAGCGAAGAAGTAAATACGGGACTAAACAGCCAAAAGAATAAAAAATAATGAGACGACGACGACAACCAAAAAAAGAAATACTTCCCGACTCAAAGTTTGGCAACCCCATTGTTGCTAAGCTTATTAACTATATAATGTGTGACGGAAAAAAGAGCGTTGCAGTGGGCGTGGTCTACGACGCTTTTGATATTGTTTCAAAAAAGACAAAAAAAGAACCGCTTGATATTTTTGATGAGGCAATAAAAAATACCTCGCCTATGCTTGAGGTAAAATCAAAAAGAGTCGGGGGCGCCAACTACCAAGTGCCAAGGCAGGTAAAAGGCGACAGACGTCTTACTCTTTCGTTAAGGTGGATTATACTAGCGGCACGTTCCAGAAAGGGACAAAGAATGGCCGAGAAATTGGCTGATGAAATTATGCAGGCGGCCCAGAATACGGGCACTGCGGTAAAGAAAAAAGACGATACTCATCGAATGGCGCAGGCGAACAGGGCTTTCGCGCATTTTGGCTGGTAGAACATGAGGGAATATCCGATAGAAAAAAACAGAGACATAGGCATTATTGCTCATATAGACGCCGGTAAGACCACGGTTACCGAGCGTATTTTGTTTTACACGGGGATTTCTCACAGAATCGGCGAGGTGCACGAAGGGCAGGCAATTATGGACTGGATGGAGCAGGAAAGAGAGAGGGGCATTACGATAACCGCGGCGGCCACTACGTGTTTTTGGGTTCCCCGCCCATATCCCAAGGACGATAAAGCCAACGAGTACCGTATAAATATTATAGATACGCCGGGGCATGTTGATTTTACGGTGGAAGTCGAGAGATCGATGCGCGTACTTGACGGCGGAGTCGTCGTCTTCGACGGAGTGGCGGGAGTAGAGCCGCAATCCGAGACGGTCTGGCATCAGGCCGACAAATACAATGTCCCAAGAATCTGTTTTATAAACAAGCTGGATCGCGTGGGAGCAAGCTTCGATAAAAGCTATGAGTCAATTGTTGATCGCCTTACTAAAAATACTGTGATTATCCAGCTCCCAATTGGCTTGGAGGCGTCTTTTGAGGGAGTGGTTGACTTGCTGGAGCAAAAGGCCTTTAGATTCTCCGGAGAGCATGGGGAGAAAATAGAAGAAGGCGAAATCCCGGACGACATGAAAGATAAGGTGAAAAAACAGCGCGAAAAACTCGTTGAAAAAATTGCGGAGCAAGACGATACTCTAACCGGAAAATATCTTGCCGGGGAAGAGATCGATGCGGAAGATCTGCGCCGCGTACTGCGCCAAGCTACTATAGACAATAATCTCATCCCTGTGCTTTGCGGCAGTGCGTTGAAGAATAAAGGAGTCCAGCTTTTACTTGATGCTGTCGTGAACTATCTTCCCTCGCCGGCGGATGTGCCGGCGGTCCGGGGAGAAGACCCCAGGACATCAGAAGAAATTACAAGGGAACCGCGAGACGACGAAAAGTTCGCCGCACTTGCGTTCAAAATAGCCACCGATCCATTCATAGGCCAGCTTGTATATTTTCGGGTTTATTCAGGTACCTTGGGAAAAGGATCTTATGTCCTTAACGCCACAACGGGCGATAAAGAACGGCTAGGCAGAATAGTCCGAATGCACGCAAACCGCAGAGAAGAGGTGGACAGTATTTATGCGGGAGAAATTGGAGCGGCTGTCGGCCTAAAAAAAACGACAACCGGGGACACGTTATGCGATCCGGATAACCCGATTATTCTTGAAAAGATTGTCTTTCCCGAACCTGTAATATCTATACGCATCGAGCCCAAGACAAAAGCGGACCAGGAGAAGATGAGCTTGGCGCTCCACCGGCTTTCGGAAGAGGACCCTACATTCAAGGTGCAGACGGACCAAGAGACCGGGGACACTATAATATCCGGAATGGGGGAGCTACATCTTGAGATAATAGTAGACAGAATGCTTCGCGAGTTTACCGTTGGGGCAAATATCGGCCAGCCGCAGGTAGCGTATCGCGAAACAATAAAGAAAGAAGCAGAAGCCGAAGGCAAATATATCCGCCAGTCCGGAGGGCGGGGACAATATGGACACGTGCGTATTCGCGTAGAGCCCCTTGAGCAGGGGGCAGGATTTGAGTTTGCAGACGAAATAAAAGGAGGCATTATTCCCAAGGAATTTATATCTGCTGTTGAAAAAGGAATTCGCGAGGCCCTGGAAAGAGGTGTTCTCGCCGGATACCATTTAATAGATATAAGGGCCACGCTTTATGATGGATCCTATCATGATGTTGACTCTTCGGAGGCCGCGTTTAAAATTGCAGGATCAATGGCCGTGCAGGCGGCCGCAAGAAGCGCTGACCTTGTACTGCTTGAGCCAATAATGGGAGTAGAAGTTGTTGTGCCGGAGGATTTTATAGGAGATGTTACCGGAGATTTGTCGGCGCGCCGCGCGACTATTGAAGAAATGGGAGAAAGGGGTAATATGAAGACAGTGAGAGCGACCTCTCCGCTTGCCAATATGTTTGGCTACGCGACTCATCTTCGCTCCATGACTCAAGGTCGAGGATCATATACTATGGAATTCTCACATTATGCTGAAGTGCCCGGCAATGTGGCACAGGAGATAATTGAAGGGAAACAATAAATCCATGTGGAATAGTATTAAATCAATTTTAAAGGACAACGCATCGAAATGCCTGATAATCGAGGACGGCGAGCCAAAGTATATTGTCTTGCCCTTCGAAGAATACCAACAGTTGATAGGAGCCGAAAAAAATAGTATAGTGGAGGAAAATTTTGAAGAAGAAAAAGTAAATGGCGAGATCCAGGAATTTCAGACGGAAAAAGAGGAAGCGGAGTCTGTAGGGCCTACCATAAGATTAGAGGACTTGCCGTTTTAGCCTGCCTCGCCGGCAGGCAGGGGTTTTCAATTGCTATTATCTATTGACTAAATAGCGATATTTGTATAAACTAAACTTTGTGCAATTAAAATAATTAGTTTCATTAGTTTCATTAGCTTTATTAGCTTTTTGGGGATTTACCTACAAAGCTAACGAAGCTAACTAGCCAGTGAAATTAGCAACATGGCAGTAGAAAAATTTGAGAGGACAAAGCCACATATTAATGTAGGGACCATTGGGCACGTCGACCATGGCAAGACCACCCTTACCGCGGCTATTTTGCATTACGCAAAATTAAAAGGATTGAGGGCATCGGACAAAGGAGTCGATCAGATTGACGCGGCTCCGGAAGAAAAGGCGAGAGGCATTACAATCGCCCTTGCGCATGTTGAATACGAGAGCGAAAACAGGCACTACGCTCATATAGATGCGCCTGGACACGCCGACTATATCAAGAACATGATTACCGGCGCCGCCCAGATGGACGGGGCAGTACTAGTTGTTTCCGCAGCTGACGGTCCCATGCCTCAAACCCGCGAGCATATACTTTTAGCTCGCCAGGTCGGAGTACCCTCAGTTGCCGTGTTTTTGAATAAAGTAGACCAGGTTGATGACCCGGAGCTCATAGAGCTTGTGGAAACGGAGATTAGAGAGCTTCTTACAAAATATGAATTTGACGGAGAAAAAACCCCGATAATTAAGGGCTCTGCTCTGCAGGCGCTTGGGGCATCTTCGGCCGATGAAGAGGCAGTAAAGCCGATAGCAGAGCTTTTGGCTGCAATGGACGATTATTTTGTAATCCCTGAGCGCGAAGTGGACAAACCATTCCTAATGCCCGTAGAAGACATCTTTTCCATTGAAGGCAGGGGAACAGTAGTCACAGGGAGGATTGAAAGAGGAAGGATAAAAGTTGGAGAGGACATAGAGATAGTGGGAATACGCGCCACACAAAAAACCGCAGTTACAGGAGTTGAGATGTTCAACAAATCCCTTGATGATGGCATGGCAGGAGATAATGTCGGTCTTTTGCTTCGAGGCCTTAAGAAAGAAGATGTAGAAAGAGGCCAGGTATTGGCGGCTCCGGGAAGCCTTGCTCCTAATACAGAGTTTGAAGGCGAAGTATATATCCTTACAAAGGAAGAGGGCGGCAGGCATACTCCGTTTTTTACGGGATACAAGCCACAGTTTTATTTGAGAACAACGGATGTAACAGGAGATGTTACGCTGCCTGAGGGTACGGAAATGGTAATGCCTGGTGACACCGTAAATTTCAAAGTAAAGCTAGTAGTACCGATTGCTCTTGAGACGCAGCAGAGGTTCGCCATACGAGAGGGTGGCAAGACTGTCGGAGCAGGAGTAGTAACTAAAATAATAAGTTAATTGCTTAGCGCTAAGCGCTAAGATTATCTTGATGAGCCCTTCGAAAACTGCAACAAAAACAAAGGCGCCGGCGAAAGCAAAAAAAGAAGCCGACGCACAGCCAAGAATCCGCATAAAGATCAAGGCCTACGATCACAAGGTGCTAGATTCAAGTGTCCGGCAGATTGTAGAAACGGCCTTGCGGCATGGCGCGGAAGTACACGGCCCTTTGCCTCTTCCGACCGAGACGCACAAATACACCGTAAATAGGTCTTCGTTTGTGTATAAAGATGCCCGGG
>CAJXHR010000049.1 GCA_913054525.1 uncultured bacterium
CACAGATGCTCAACCCGAGAGCAAGTTCCAGGCGCTTGAAAAATACTCAAAAAATCTCACTCATCTTGCGCGCGATGAAAAGCTTGACCCTGTTGTCGGTCGCGACGATGAAATTCGCCGCGTAATGCAGGTACTCTCCCGCCGTACGAAAAATAACCCCGTGCTTATTGGAGAGGCGGGCGTGGGAAAAACCGCGATTGTAGAGGGCTTGGCGCAGAGAATCGCGTCAGGCGACGTGCCCGACAGCATCAAGGGCAAAGATGTCGTCGCTCTTGATATCGGCGCGCTCATTGCCGGGACAAAATACCGGGGAGAGTTTGAAGATCGTCTCAAAGCGGTCATCAAAGAGATTGAAAGGTCCGCGGGACATATAATTTTATTTATAGACGAGCTTCATACTATCGTGGGTGCCGGAGCCGCGGAGGGCTCGGTGGACGCGTCCAATATGCTTAAACCCGCGCTTGCCAAGGGCGAGCTTAACGCGATTGGCGCCACAACTCTTCGCGAATACCAGCAGTATATAGAAAAAGACCCGGCGCTTGAGCGGAGGTTCCAGCCCGTGTTTGTGCATGAGCCCTCGGTGGACGATACGATTGCGATCCTCCGGGGAATCAAGGATAAGTACGAGCTTCATCATGGCGTAAAAATAAAAGACAGCGCGCTTGTCGCGGCCGCAAATCTCTCAAGCCGTTATATTACGGGGAGATTTTTGCCCGACAAGGCGGTTGATCTCATGGACGAGGCAACAAGCGCGCTTCGTATGAATATTGAGTCCCAGCCGGAGGAGCTGGACAAACTAAAGCGCGAGATGCGCCGCCTTGAGATAGAGAAAGAAGCGCTCAAGCGGGAAAAGGACAAAAAGACAAAAGAGGCGCTCAAGGAAACGGAAAGGCATCTTTCCGATATATCGGAGAGGGCAAGGTCTTTGGAATACAAGTGGAAGAATGAAAAGGAAATTATTTTTGCAATCCGCGATTTGAAGAAAAAGATAGACAGGATGCGTGCCGAGGCGGAGATTGCGGAGCGATCCGGGGAGCTTCATAAAGTAGCAGAAACCCGCTACAGTAAAATCCCCGTGCTTGAAAAAGAGCTCAAGGACAAAGAAAAGAATCTTATAAAAATTCAGAGCACCTCGCGTATTCTCAAGGAAGAAGTCACGGAAGAAGACATCGCCGAAGTCGTGTCACGATGGACAGGCATACCCGTGGCAAAAATGCTGGAAGAGGAGCTTGTAAAGCTCAAGGACATGGAGAAAGAGCTTGAGCATAGGGTTGTCGGGCAGAAAGAGGCGGTCGCGGCCGTGGCAAATGCGATACGGAGAAGCCGCGCAGGTATTGCCGAAGAAACCCGGCCAATGGGGTCGTTTATATTTCTTGGCCCCACAGGTGTCGGCAAGACAGAGCTTGCGCGCGCCCTTGCCGAGTTTATGTTCAACGACGAGTCGGCGCTTGTGCGCCTTGATATGTCCGAATACGGCGAGCGGCATGCGGTATCTCGCATCATTGGCTCGCCTCCGGGATATGTGGGCCATGAAGAAGGCAGCCAGCTTGTGGACAAAATACGGCGCAGGCCTTATAGCGTTGTGCTTTTCGACGAGATAGAAAAAGCGCACCCCGAGGTATTTAACATTCTTCTTCAGATTCTGGATGACGGGCGCCTTACGGACGCCAAGGGCAGAGTTGCTAATTTTAAAAACGCAGTTATTATTCTCACATCAAATGTAGGATCAGAAATGCTTAGGGAAAGCGCGGGTCTTGGATTCGGCGCAGACGGCGGCGGGGTTTCGAGCGACGAGACAATACGGGAAACAATAATGGCATCTCTCCAGGAAAATTTCAAGCCGGAATTTTTGAACCGGCTCGACGAAATAATTATTTTCAAGAGCTTATCTCCTAAAATTCTTTCAAAAATTGTGGATCTCCAGCTCGCCCGGGTCAAAGAGCGGCTTTTAGCCCAGCGCGACATCAAACTATCCATCGGCGCGGGTGTCCGGGATTGGCTTGCAAAGAAGGGCTTTGACCCGAATTACGGCGCCCGTCCTCTCAAACGTGTCATACAAAAAAATATTCTGGATCCCCTTGCCAAAAAAATCGTAGCGGGGGAGGTCAAGGAAGGCGGTTCCGCTAAAATAACCGTGGCAAATGGGGAGATTGTGATTGACTAAATTTTATCAGTACGATATCATCTTATTGTAATTAGCCATTTTAATTATGAACAAAACATCAATTGCCTTATTTTCTTTTTTGTCGGCCATGCTCCTTTTTGGGGGCATATTTTCTTATGCGCATGCTCAAGTTGTCCAAGATGAGGCGGTGGATCCTGCTGCGCTTGGCGTGGGCGCGCCGAAAGTATTGCCGGGCAATCCCTTGTATTTTTTTAAGAATTTGTCCCGGGGCATTCGTTCCGTTGTCACATTTGGAGATAAAAAAGCGGAGCTTAAGCTCCAATTCGCCAGTGAAAAAATCGTGGAGGCCCAGCTTCTGTTGGACAGAGGCAACAGGATTCGCGCCGCCAAGCACCTCAAGAGTTACGAGAAAGACCTTGCCCGCGCAAGGCATATCGCCAATAAGGAAAAATTCATAGTGCAAAGTATCAGGCATCAGGCAATCATTGATAGGATAGAGAAAGAGGCGAGCGAGGAGCAAGCCGTGGATATAAAAAATATTCGTGAAAAAACCATTAAACACATATCGGAAGTTGTCGCAAGCATAGAAGATGTAGAGATAGCAAAGAATATGCTTATTTTAGCAACGAGCGACGAGGGGAGCGTTTTCAAGCCTCTTCGTAATTTGGAAGTGCTGAAGGCGGTGGAAGAAAAAGTCCCGGAGCGGGCAAAAAAGGCCATACGCGCGGCGCAGGAGAATGCCGTAAAGCGGTTCAAGAGGGAGTATGAGAAAAGCACCGAGGAGGATAAGGATGCGCTTAGGAAATATATAAAGAGCGCCGGCGGCAATGCGTCGCGATACATGGAGGCGTTTAATGAGAACAAAGAAGTGCTTGGAGAGGAGCTTTTAGAGAAGATTTTGTCCGATACGCCCTCTAGACCTGTGCGACAGAAAAAGGTGTCTCCCAAGCCTGCTCCAAAATCCCGCGATGCTGTCCGGAAGAAGCCCGTGACAAAATCGGCAAAACCGGTAACGAAGCCTGCAAATACGGACACGCAAACAAAAGATTTATCTGAGCCGGCCGTAGAAAAGAAAGACACTACAAAAACAGAAATTAAAAAAGAAAAAACCAAGCCCTACAAGGGTTCTCCACCGCTGCTATACTAGAGCAGTGGGTTAAAATCCGCTTACTCGGAATCCGATTAGGCGGATTTTTTTATTCAAAAATGGCCACAGGAGTTGGAGGGCAAGTTTTTCGATTTTATCGGAGTCTTTTGTTGAATAAGCTCCGGATTTAGATTTTGTGTGGGTTTTGAAGTTGGAATAGCGTATCTTGATGGTTACTGTTTTAAAATTTTTATAGCCGCCGCGCTCTGTTGTATTGAGTACATTTTTTACTAAAGAAAAAAATATTGGCAGGATTTCTTGCGCGCTGTCCGTGTCGTGTTCAAAAGTATGTTCCTCGCTTATAGATTTCGTCTCGCGCTCTTCGTCAACGACGCGGTGGTCAATGCCTCTGGCGGACTCATATAGCGATATGCCAGGCTGGCCAAATTCATCATAAAGCGTTGATTGGGGAATTTTTCGCAAGTCCTCAACTGTCTGCACCATAAATTTTTTAAGATTATATTCTGTTTTCGGGCCGATGCCGGGCAATTTTCTTATTGACATGGGGTCCAAAAATTTTTGTACATCTTTGAGATTCACAACCGTAATTCCATTTGGTTTCTGAAAATCGCTTGCAATCTTTGCAATAAGCATATTCGGCCCGACGCCAACGGAGGCAGTCACTTTTTCTTGTTTAAATATTTTTTGTTTTATTTCCTTGGCCACGGCTGCTGCGGATGGGTTCGATATTGTCCTAGAACGGGCTTCGAGGACAATATATGCTTCGTCAATGCCTACCTGTGCAAATTTGCCGTTATATTTTTGGGCAGTACTTTTGAGGATTTTCATCACAGAGCTGGAGACTCGCGAATAAAGTGTGCTATTCACGGGTAGAAAAATTGCAGTAGGGCAAAGGTGCCATGCCCGTGAGATTGGCAGAGCGCTATGTATGCCAAATTTTCTCGCAGAATAATTTGCCGTAGAGACCACCCCTCGTCCATTGCCACCCTTGGGATCGGCGCCGACTACAATCGGCATGCCTAGAAATTGCGGATTTTCCCGCTCCTCGCACGAGGCGAAGAAAGCATCAAGGTCAATATGGAAAATAGTACGATTTTCTTCCATTATAATATATGATAGTATATTGCCATGTCTTTATCCATTGGAATAGTCGGCCTGCCGAATGTCGGCAAGTCCACGCTATTCAAAGCGCTTACAAAAAAAGAAGTGTTGATTGCAAACTACCCTTTTGCCACGATCGACCCAAGTGTCGGGGTTGTTGAGATGCCGGATGAGCGGCTGGATAAGCTCGCCGATTTTTCCGGTTCCGCAAAAAAGATTCCCGCAATTATAGAGTTTGTGGATATTGCGGGCCTTGTGCGCGGGGCGAATAAAGGAGAGGGACTCGGCAATCAGTTTCTTGCCAATATCCGCGAGGTGGACGCGGTAGTTTATGTTGTCCGCGCGTTTGAGGATCCAAATATTCATCACGTTGAAGCGCGGGTAGATCCCAAGGCGGACATTGATATTCTCACTACGGAGCTCATGCTCAAGGATCTTGAAACGGCAGAAAAGCATCTGGGAAAAGTACACAAAGATGCAAGGGCCGGCAGCAAAGAAGCGGTGATTGAGGTTGAAATTTTGGAAAAAATTAAAAAAGGCCTTGAAGACGGCATAATGGCATATAAAACGCTCGAAGAAATCTCAGGCGAGGCTCAGAAGGCTGTAGTAGAGAAACTGCGCAGAGAGCTTCAGCTTTTGACCAGCAAGCGGGGGATTGTGCTAATGAATATTAACAATACCAATGTGGGGGGTTCAACCCCGCATATAGAGGGCTTTGGGCAAATTGCTATGAATATCCACGGCGAGCTTGAGGGCGCGGGATTTTCCGGCGACGAGCGTCGCGAGCTGGGCCTTGCCCCATCAAAGCTTGCGGATCTCATACGTCTTGCGTATGAGACGCTGGGCCTTATTACTTTTTTTACGACGGGAGAAGACGAGACGCGGGCGTGGACTGTAAATACAGGCGCCCTGGCGCCTCAAGCCGCGGGCGTGATACATACTGACTTTGATGAAAAATTTATTCGCGCAGATGTTATTCGGTGGGATAAGCTCCTGGGGGCGGGCAGCTGGCCTGAATCAAAGACAAAAGGAATAATGCAGACCGTAGGCAAAGATTATGAAATAAAAGACGGCGACGTGATGGAGGTAAAGCACGGCGCGTAAAACAAAGCCTCCCTTATTAGGGAGGCGGTAATTCATCTACTTCTCTTATGCCTTGGAGAAATTTTACTATTTGTAAGTTAAGATTTGACCGTGAGCGTTTTGGTGTATCTTGCCCCGATATATAGTCAGGGGACAAGAAAATTTGATCTTTTTGTTCTTCGTATGCCGCTAAAAACATTCCTATAAAAAGAAGAATATAGGTCTCGGCATCTTTACCTAGTTGAGGGGCCATGTCATCCAGTGCGCGTTTCCAGTTCCTTGCTCGAGCATTACTGATAAAGGCGCGGATGCCATCATAATACTGCCTACGATCCGCGGGGTTTCGTGCATTTGCT
>CAJXHR010000050.1 GCA_913054525.1 uncultured bacterium
CGAGAGTCCGCATCAACGCCAAACTTTCGCCAAACACAGTAACAAATAAAAATTTCATTTCCGGAACCCTCCATCCTTTGCTTATTTTCGCAATACATGATTTAAATTGTAGTCGCTCGCTTCAAAAAAATTTTTCGCAAATTCGGCTACTTCTTTTGGGTTGTAGTACTTGCACGAAAAAATATCCAGATAAACATTGTTGGTCTTATTCGCGAAATGACCCGATACCAAAGATGACTCAATAAGCTGCGCCATTGAAAATCCCTGTATATCTTCTCGCTCGCCAAAGTGGACAATTATACACTCTCCAAATCTTTTTGCGCCTATAAGATCACAAAGTTCTACGACAAAAGTTTTAATTTTTTCGGCATCGCGGATAAAATCAGGGTTGCACTCGTGTAGATCTACGCTAGTTGCGATTCCCCAGCTGTTATTTTTTTGGTACTCTGAATGTATATTATCGGTTATTTCCATCTTACTAATTTATACCAATTTATATGAAATTACTAGTGGCTTTTTGGTAGAAAATAATTCGCCACTTTTATAATCGCGGTATAAAAAATATTTGTAAATGTGGATAAGTTATTAAGTGTATTAACTACACAACTAACCATGAAAAAAGTGCTGATTTTTGGCATATTTGATGGCGTGCATCCGGGGCACATCGATTTTTTACGCCAGGCGAAAGAGCATGGCGATATCCTCGTTGTCGCGGTAGGCAGGCCATCGGCATCAAAAAAATTTAAGGATAAATTACCCAAGCATTCGCTCGCGGAGCGGATTAAGTTTGTGCAGGATGCCGAACATGTAGACAAAGCAGTTCCGGGTGATAGAGAGCAGGGGAGTTATGAAATTATCCTGCGGGAGAAACCCGATATAATTTGCCTAGGTTATGACCAAAAAGAGCTCGGAAAAAATTTGAAACATTGGACAAAAAAAAATAACCCCGCAATAGTCATTCAAACTCTTAAGCCGTATGTGCCTAAAAAATACCATACTTCGGTTATTGACAGCATGTAAAAGAGAAATTATTCCCATAATAGCCGTTGCAAAACGGCTTTTTTTATGGTAATTTAAGCATATATGGAGTCGAAAATCATAGATGTATCCGGCCTCAAGGTACGGTATCTGGAAACAAGCGCGCGAGGAGATATTCCGCTCATAATTTTGCACGGATGGGGAAGTTCTATAGATTCCTGGAAAAATGTTGCGTCAGCGCTAGGCGAGAGCGACATAAAAGTCTTCATTTTGGATTTACCGGGGTTTGGCCAAACGCCGGAACCACCCAGCGCTTGGAACACGAGCGACTACGTAGAATTTGTCAAAAAGTTTGCTCGGGAACTCGGCTTGCAAAAGTTTGATCTTGCCGGCCATTCGTTCGGCGGACAACTCGCTATTACGTATGCCACTCAATACCCCCAAGATATCCGCAAGCTCATCCTGATCGCCGCCGCACGAATCATGAAGCGAAGAAAATTGCGCGTAAAATTATTTTTGGTTGTGACAAAGATTGGAAATTTGATATTCGCTTTGCCGCCCCTTGCACTTTTGCGCCCCCTTGTTCAAAAAATTTGGTATAAAATTACAGGAGAACGGGATTATTACCGCGCATCAAACCGCATGCGAGAAATATTTAAACTCGTCGGAGAGGAAGTCGGCTCACGCCTTGAATCGGTAAGCGTCCCCACGCTTATACTATGGGGCGATCAAGACGAGGCAACGCCCGTTGCCGATGCGCGCATCATCCATGAAAAAATCCGAAATTCGCAATTGTATATTTTTCCCGGCGAGGGGCACGATCTAAACCTAAAAAAACCCCGTGATTTAGCTCAAAAAATTATTGAGTTTATAGGATAATGCTGATAAAAATCATTTTATTAATAATACTTATCTTCTGGCTCATTAAGATATCTAGGGATATCTTGTTTTGGGTATATTTATGGCAACTCAAAGAATACCGACGCGACAGAATGCGCGCGCATTTTGAGCTTCAGAGCGCAAAACGTATCTTCCTAAACAAATTATATGCGGGCAAGCTTCTGCTTCTTTTGAGCTCACCACTTTTGTTTCTTGGGATATGGCAATTCTTTTTTCAAATTTTTGTAGGCACTCTATACTCTATATTGGGGACACGAAGTATCTATGCTGCGTATAGAAGATATGTCAAAGAGCCCGTTTTTACTAAAAAGGCAATTCTCCTATGCGCAATTTCCGCAATCCCAATGGCGATCCTGGCAATTTTAATATACGCGAAAGCATCTCCCGCGACTTTCCTCTTTAGTGTTCTTTTACTGGACATGCTAATACCGCTTGCTGTGGCGGGAGTTGTGGGCCTTTTGAAATTCCCCAGTGAATTTATGAAAAACCGCATCATCGCGCGCGCTATGGCAAAACGCACCCAATTCAAAGATGTTCTGGTAATAGGGATTACGGGGAGCTACGGCAAAACAAGCATGAAAGAATTTCTTGCCCATATTCTTTCTCAAAAACTGAAGGTTCTTGCGACCACGGAAAATCATAATAGCGAAATTGGCGTCGCGCAATTAGTACTTGATAAATTAAACGGCGACTACGATGTTTTTATTGTTGAAATGGGCGCTTACAAGCAAGGGGAGATAAAGAGAATATGCGATATAGTGCGTCCGCAAATAGGCATCCTAACCGGAATAAATGATCAGCATATCTCGCTTTTCGGGTCGCTTGAGAAAACAATCAAGGCAAAGTACGAGCTTATAGAATCGCTCCCCAAAAACGGCCTTGCGATTTTTAATGGAGAAAATGACCATGTCTTTGCTCTATACGAAAAAACCGCCATCCCAAAGCGCATGTACGCGCTAAGAAGTTTTAGCGTAAGCTCAAAACCGGATATAACCGCGGAGAAAGTGGATATCGCGAAAAACGGTACACATTTCTATGTGAAGATCGGAGAAAATAGAGAGTCGTTCGAAACCCCGGTACTCGGAAGGCATAATGTGCTGAACATTCTCGGAGCGGCGCTTGCGTCACAGGCGCTGGGAATGACTATTGAGGAAATACAAAAACGCGTAAAAACCCTAAAGCCGCTCCCGCATACTCTTAATGCCGAATCCGGCATTAATGGGTCCACAATAATCGACGATACCTATTCGGCAAATCCCAGGGGCGTTATGGCGGCCCTCGACCTTCTGGATAATCTCAAAGGCAATAAAAAAATAGTCGTAATGTATCCATTGATTGAGCTAGGCGAAGCGGCTTCCGACATTCATCGCAGAATTGCCATGAAACTGAATAAAATATGCGATGTGTGCATACTTACGAATATGGACTTTGCCCGCGAAATCAAAAACAATGCGCTAAACACTGATGTATTTGTAATACAAGATCCGAAAATGGTTATCCAAAAGCTTGAAAAAATTGTAAAGAGCGGAGATATTGTACTTTTGGAAAATCGAATCCCTGAAAAAATAAAAAATGCTCTTATTTCGTCTTAGGCCTATTTCTATTTCTCTATCCCCAAACGTGCAAAGGGATGATGTTTGGCTGACTTTGAAATCAGTGTTAAAAATCTTGGCAACTCCTAGAGCAATCCCCTCAGCAGTAGCCAATCTTGAAAATGCTTTCAAAGAATATCTTGGCGCAAAGTACGCTTTTAGCTTTAATTCCGGCCGCTCTGCGCTTTATACGATAATGAAAGCGCTTGATATTAAGGAGGGCGATGAGGTGCTGCTGCAGGCATTTACCTGTAATGCCGTGCCGAATCCGGTGCTCTGGGCCGGCGGTAAGCCAGTTTATGTCGACGTTGATTCGACGTTAAACGTCGATCCATCCGATTTGGAAAAAAAAATCTCAGACAAAAGTCGCGCGATAATAGTTCAGCATACTCTTGGAGTTCCCGCGCAAATAGACAAAATTTTGGAAATTGCACGCAGACATAATCTTATCGTAATTGAGGACTGCGCGCACGCGCTTGGAGCGAAATATAACGGAACTTTGGTAGGCACCTTTGGCGATATTGCCTTTTTTAGTTTTGGCCGCGATAAAGTAATCTCATCGGTGTGGGGCGGAATGGTGACGACAAATAGCGAAAATCTGGCCAATAAAATAGGGGGGATATACAAGGACTTGCCCAAACCTTCCCGATCCTGGACACTCAAACAGCTCCTGCACCCCTTACTTTTTTCCGTTATAATTCCCACATATTATATTTTTGGAAAATATCTGCTCGCGTTTTTGCGAATAGTGCGAGGCGTAGGCCTTGCCGTAAGTAAAATCGAGCGAATGGGGGAGCAACCAACAATGTTTCCCGCGCGTATGCCGGATGCGCTTGCGGAGCTTGCCCTGCACCAATTCGGAAAACTTGAAAAATACAATACTCACAGAAAAGAAATCGCTGAATTATATTTTGAGAATATTAATCCAGCGTACGCTAGGTTGCCTGCAAGATACGAAGGTGCTATTTATCTCCGCTTTAATATTCGCCACCCCAATGCCAAAGAAGTTATACAGGACGCAAAAAGAAAACACATTCTGCTAGGGGATTGGTATAAAAATATTATAGACCCCATCGGCACGGATTTCAGCAAAATGCATTACACCCCCGACTCCTGCCCCAATGCCGAGCGTGCAGCGCGAGAAATTATAAACCTCCCGACGCATATTAATATTTCAAGCAAAAATGCAAAGCGAATCGTACAATATATTAGAGATTAAGGATAGGAAAATCTGGGATAATTTTACTGCATCCCGGCAAAATCATACCTTCCTCCATTCCTGGGCGTGGGGGGAATTTAATGAGGTTATGGGGGATAAGATATGGCGGCTTGCACTCTATAATGGTGCAACAGTGAAGGCAGTAGTTTTGATAATAAAAGTTCACGCGCGGAGAGGAGACTTCTTGTTCATCCCCCATGGACCAATAGGCGATAGGGAAGCTTTTCCTGCCATTGCCCGCAAAGCTAAAGAGTTAGCCAATCAAGCAGGAGCAAATTTCATACGCATAAGCCCTCTCGTAAAAGACAGTGGAGCGAATCGTAAAATATTTCAAGCATTAGGTTTTCGGCCCGCACCCATCCACATGCATGCGGAAACCACGTGGACGCTTGACCTAACGCCCACAGAAGACGAGCTATTGATCGCTATGCGAAAGACCACGAGGAATCTTATACGCCGTGCTCAAAGGGAGGGCGTAGAGATAAAAACGGGTACAAGCGACAAAGATGTTGAAATTTTCTATGATTTATACAAAGAAACGGTGAAAAAGCATAATTTCACGCCATTCTCGCTAACATATATCAAAAACCAAGTTAAAATATTCTCACAGAATAATAGTGTACGCGTGTTTACTGCCCGGCATAATGGCCAGCCGCTTGCTTCGTCTATTATAATGTTTTATGGGGACAGCGCTTTCTATCATCATGGCGCAAGCATACAGAGCAAAATTCCCGCGGCTTATTTACTGCAATGGGAAGCAATCCGCGAGGCAAAACGCCGCGGGCACAAATTTTATAATTTCTGGGGCATTATCAAGGAAGATGTTTCTCTCAGCCATCCGTGGCAGGGGATTACTCTTTTTAAAAAAGGGTTTGGGGGATTTCAGTCGGACTATCTACACGCCCAAGATATGCCGCTCTCATGGAGGTATTGGATAAACTGGGCTATCGAAACTATCCGCAAAAAAGTCCGTCATCTTTAGTATGCTGGATAAGATATTCAAAAATTATAGT
>CAJXHR010000051.1 GCA_913054525.1 uncultured bacterium
AGAAATTTTCGCGCACGCGCCTGCGCGCGGCTACTCCCATTTTTTTGTTTCGCGCAAGGATTCCAACCCTGGACCTACTCGGTGTAAACGAGTCGCTCTAACCAACTGAGCTACGCGCCCTATTTCTTCATCCAAACAGTCCTCTGTGGGAATGGGATTTCGATACCCTCTTTGTCAAAGGCATATTTAATCCGCTTTCGAAATTCCCTCAAGATGCCCCACTGTGTCCCGGGTTTTGTGTCTCCCGTAACTGTTATTTCTATGCCTGAATCGGCAAAATTGCTTGGCCCCGTTCCCACGACCTGAATAGTTGTAAGAGTATCTTCTTTCCATGGAGATTCTTCCGCCATTTCTTTTCCTACTTTATTTATTACTTCCATCACGTGGTCTATATCTTCCTTGTAAGCGACGCTTATGTCCATGCGGGCGCTTCCCAGTTTTTTCGTGTAATTGGCGACCTTACTTACTGTTCCGTGAGGAATGTGGTGTACTGTGCCGTGCAAATCTCTAAGAATTGTTTTTCGTAGAGTAATATCTTCTATAGTTCCGCAGGTATCATCCAGGCAGACATAGTCCTCCACCCGGTATTGATTTTCCAAGATGACGAAAAGACCCGCCAAGAAATCTCGCACCATATGTTGTGTCCCAAACCCTATAGCGAGCCCTAATATTCCCGCTCCCGCGAGGAGCGGCCCAATGTTTATCCCAAGCTCCGGAAGGGCCATTGCTACCGCTATTATCCATACGATAAGCTTTAGGCTTCCGGCAAAAATCTTAATCAGCGTTTCTTCTCTCTTTCGTTTCGCGTCCGCTTCATGCCTATCCGAGACCACAGCTTTGCGTACCGTTTTTTCTATGAATTTTCTTCCGATTCGGTTCAGCACAAAAGCGCCGAAAAGGATAAAAACAATTTTTACCCCATGAGACAAAAGCCACGGAATAATAAAGCTTATTATATTTCCCACTTGAATTTCCGTCATAGTGTTTATGCTAAGTTTGCCAAAGTGCCCAGGGCGGAACTTGAGCCGGTATTGGAATAACGCACATGCCCTACGCCTACTCTTCCTCGAAGGGTCTCGGCTTTTCTGTTTGCAAAAACAAGAGGCATTTCACCCATACCGACGTGCTTATCGATAACATCGTTGACCTCGTCATAAGTGGCAATACCGCCGCTCTCTTTACCCCGATGCTGAAGAGCCTTGCATCCCACAAAGATATCCGAACCAGCCGGCCTGTACTCATTCCGGATTCCAAAAATTCCGCACATCTTACTCCTCCTTGTTTTTTTATTTTTTAATGAACAAGCTCTTCAAACAATTTCAAATAATCAAGAAGCAGGCGGGGCATCAAGAAATTTTCGCGCACGCGCCTGCGCGCGGCTACTCCCATTTTTTTGTTTCGCGCGGGGTCCTGAAGAAGCTCAACGATTCTATCCGCCGCTTCATCGCTTGAATTTACCAAAAAACCGCTCTTTCCGTCAACAATCTGACGCTTTATGCCGCCAACATTCCCCCCAATTACCGGCTTGCCTTTCCACATTGCCTCGGTCACAACAAGGCCAAATCCTTCACGAATCGATTTTGCCATTATAACATCGGCACTGGTCTGAAAAGCGCTAACAAAAGTAGAGATGCTGTAATCCTTTATCTGATCAAGATGTGCAAATAAGAATATATCCGGATCGCCCTTGGCATAACGCTGGACTTTTTTGAACACGCGCATTGCCTCGGGATCGTCAGACGCAATCATCAATCCCAAAAAGGCAAGCTGAAGATCCGGGATTTTATTTTTGGCCTTGTAAAAAGCGTCCACTACCCCAATCGGATCTTTCCATGGGTCGAATCTTGCAACCTGCACCACAAGCGGCTTTGTAATATTGATGCCCATATTCTCCACAATCAGCTCAGCGACTGAGGCACTCATCTTTCTGTTTTTTTCGGAAAGCGAATCAATCGCCGGGTAAAAAATCTTTACTTTATCCTTTGAAAAATCAGGGGAGACAAATTCTTCCATTGTAAAAATCGATCTGTCGTATTTTTTTGCTATCGGGCCAATGAAATTCCAGGTTCCTTTGTTCGGGTGAGAAGTATCGATATGAATTCGCGAAACTTTTTTTGATTTTTTTTCTTTGAGAAAATCAATTGTCGCAAGCGGTTGAGGATCATGAACGACCCAGATATCCGGCTTTATGTCGTCCATAAATTTTGCGGTGAAACGGTTGTGATCAATGTAGATTTTCCTACGCTCCTCCGTTAAAAAATTTCCCGGTTTTCCCTGGAGCGTGTTGTGCATTCCTTTGGTCACTTCGAAAAAAGCAGGATCGCGCGGAGGGGGCATTACATACCATTCCGCCTTCATGCCCACCCCATTCATAAGCGGGACCAAACTGCTTAAAATTTCCGCTACTCCCCCGCCTTGGGCCGTTGCGTTTATATGGGCTACTTTAAGCCCCTTCAATTTTCTTGAAATTTTTTGGCAGGATTTATATTGCTCTTCCGGAATAACCCCTTTATAATCCCCGAGTAATTGAGGAGAAAGTTTTACTTTTTGCAGCATTTATTTTAATTTCTTCAAAAATTTATTTAATGATAAAGTATTTACCACGTCATTTGCCTCTGCCCAGCCGCGCCGGGCTTGGGCAATGCCGAATTCCAAATATTTCAAATGATCCTTGCTATGCGCGTCCGAATCAATCACAAATTTTGCGCCGGCTTCCACGCCCATACGTATATGCTCGTCTTTTAGATCCGACCTATCGGGAAACGCATTTATTTCAAGCACTGTCCCCGTCTTTACCGCCTCCTTTATCACCCTCTCCATATCCAGCTCATACGCCTTCCTTCTTTGAATAAGCCGGCCTGTCGGATGAAAAAGAACATCGACGTGAGGATTGTTTATAGCCCGTACAATCCGCTCGGTCATATCCTCCTTCGACATCTTAAAAAACGAATGGACCGACACCCCGACAACGTCGAGCTTGGCAAGTACCTTATTTTCGATATCAAGCGACCCATCCTTTAAGATATTTACTTCGGCACCCTTAAGGATAGTGATACCCCCTATACTTTTATTTAATCTATCAATTTCCTTCATCTGACGCAAGAGCTTCTTCTCGTCGGCCCCTCCGGTCATAGCCAAGCTCTTTGTGTGATCCGTAATTGCGATATACTCAAGCCCCAATCGCTTTGCTTCTTTTGCCATCTCTTCTATAGAATGAGCCCCGTCTGTCCAGTTGGTCTGCACCTGCAGATCACCCTTCAATGATCCATACGGGATAATCTTGGGCAGTTGTTTTTTCTCTTGAAGTAACTCTATCTCTCCCGTATCTTCCCGAAGCTCCGGCTCAAGATAGCGAAGCCCGATTGCTCCATATACTTCTTCTTCTGTTTTACTTGCTACACTCTTTTTACCACGGAAGACGCCATACTCATTTAGTTTGAATCCTTTATCAATCGCAATCTGCCGCACTTTTATGTTATGCGCTTTACTGCCTGTAAAATATTGCAGCGCCGCACCCCAGCTCTCTTTCGGCACAACGCGCAGGTCTATGTCAAAATTACCTTTTACTCTCACAGACGCCTTGGTTACACCCTTTCCCCATACTTTTATCACATCGGGCATGCTTATAAATTTTTCCGTAACCTTTTGCGGATTTTCTGTCGCGACCAGTATGTCAATATCGCCTATTGTCTCGCGCTTGCGCCGCAAAGACCCCGCGGGAGAAATATTCTCCACTTCTTTCATTGATTTAAATTCTTCTACTATCTCCTCTACCCTCGGCCATATATATCCGAGCAGCATTCTACCGGAATTTTTTTTTACAAACTCAATGCCCTCCAATATATTCTCCTCCGTCTTTTTGCCGAATCCCTTGAGCTTTTGGATTTTCCCTGCCTTTGCCGCTTTTTCCAAATCCTCTAAATTTTTAATTTTAAGTTTTTTATAAAGCGTTTTTATACTCATGGGACCAAGCCCCTCAACAGAGGCAAGCTCGTCTATATCCACGGGCATTTTCTTTTTAAGGTCCCCGTACTCTTTAATTTTTCCGGTCTTTATATATTCTTCTATTTTTTCAGCCATACCGCGGCCTATGCCATGCAAATCTTCGAGGCCTTTCAACCCTTTTTTCGCATAAACATCTTTGACGTTTAACGTCAAATTTTCGAGGATTTCTGCCCCATTTTCATAGGCGCGCGCGCGAAATCCGTCATCCTGCATTTGGAAAAACAAAGCCATTTTCCTGAAAATTGCCGCGATTTCTTGATTAAGCATATCTCTATGCTACTATACTCTGAAGTTCTTTGAAAAGAGGTGACTAATCATGGCTATTTGTAAGATATATGTCAAAGACCGCGATGAAAAATTCGTTGAAGCAGTCTATCTCCTCTATATAGCTGTTGACAGATTTTTTATTTGGGTGTATAACACCTGGTCATCTGTAAAAACGGTGACTATCAAGCACATTTACATATTTTAATTTTGGAGGTTGTTACAAAAAAACAATTCTGAAGGGCTATATGCCCGGGACTATTTCATTTTGCGTTGCGCGGAATGCGCGTATATCGAAATTGGCCTATAAGGCCAAAATTTACTGAAAGGTGAAGCGACACCATGTCAAAACCAGATCGCAACAAAGAACGGGAAGTCAAAAACGCAGAGCGGGAAATGCCAGTCCCCGACATGGGCGACGTCATAAGCGGCGAACAGGTTTCGCAGGCCGAAATGGCACAAAAGCTCGATATGGGCTTTGAAGGCTTCAGCACGATACCCGACGGGATCGCTGTCGAGGAGCCGAATGAGCCCGAAATCACAGAGGATTTGATCGGATCGGCTCTGCTCGACGAACTCATCGAGCAGATGCAGCTCGCAAACGACGAGGATGACCAGGACCACGCGGACCAAAACGACGGGGATCAACCGGTATACCCGGCCCCATACGAGGAGAAGGACGCAATGACACAGAAACAACAGACCCAACCGTATCACACCGAAGGGGAAGAACCCAGAGGATCTATGGCAACCGCCCTTGACGACAAGGCTATCAGCCTTGCCGACAGCGCGGAGGATATACACGGACGGCTCCGGGCGGGTCTAGGAACCAGAACATCTCTCCAGATAATACAGGACAGAAAAGATCTGGAAGAAAAGATAGAGGAGGACGCCCAGACCCTGGTTCAGGCAAGGGAATATCTGGCCCTGCGCGATCGTGGCTACGCTCTCGACCCGAAGGAACTTGCGGGAGCCGAGGAAGTTGTAGCAAAGATGTCCGAGCTAAACCCGTATGCCATTCCTATGGCCGACGCTCTGTACGAAGATTCCGCTGTAATTCGCGATCTGCGCGAGCAGGATGCGGAACAGGAAACCAAGCAGGCGGAAACGTATCGGTCCCAGGCCGATCGGATGGGGAAGGAAACGACCACCCACCTGGTCAACGTTCTGGACGAACGTGCCTCCGGAACCTTCATCCAAGCCGTATGGGAAACCCCGCAACAACGCGGGCGCGACGCCAATACGCCGCTTGCGGTCGTAAAAGCGACTCACGACCCGAAAACCGGCAACATAATCATGCGGCTCGTGGAGATCACTCAA
>CAJXHR010000052.1 GCA_913054525.1 uncultured bacterium
AAAAGGCAAGCTAATGGAAAAGTCCTTTTTCCAAAGCATTAAAAATCCAAGGAAAATAATCAGGAATCCGCCCGCGATAGTGAGCCACGGAATAAGAGGCTTTACCGCACTGCCCAAAGCCACAATCGCCACTCCCAAAACAGTAAAGACGGTAATAATTCCCATGCCGGCCCAAAATCCCAAAATCATGCCTTTAAAAAGCCGCTTGCCCAAAGGAAGGGGCTTGGATTGGTGGTCCCGGCCCAAATAATACGAAATGTAAGCCGGCAGCATGGCAAAGCCGCAGGGCGTCAGAAATGTCAAAAATCCGGAAATTAAAGCTAGGTTAATTAAAGCCGGGCTCATAAAGAAATATCTTTAATAAGAAAAGCGTCATAAATAGTTGGAGCGTCGGGATACTGGGTGTCATCAAATATAGGTGAGCTCACGATATCTTCGGGCGATGATTGCATGCGGTCGTAGACCACCAAGCCCTTGCCTTCATAAAAACTTATCCTCACTTCTTTAATGCCGGCAACAGTTTTATAGAGCACGTCCTTTATCATTCTTGGGCAGGAGGGACAGAACATGTTATCAATTTTAATAAGAGCTACTCGATACTCCTGATTCCCATAAATCTGTCTCAGATCCTCTATTTCCTGCTCAATATCGAGATTATAGGCGGCTAATTTTTCGCCAACCGATTGTTCGGAAAAAGATGTTATACCTCCCCCCCCGCTATAGCCTAGCTTGATCATTGCTTTTTGAATCTCTTCAAAGTCGGTTGACCAGCTGTCGCGGTAGGCGATTTTTCCCTCCGCGTCAATAAGAATCGTTGTTCCCGTAAAGGGCGCACCGTACTTTACTGATATCTGGTCGGTATCCCGGGCAAATAGCCAGCGGTTGTCAAAATCGGGCCGGGAATACGCCCTACGAAAACGGTCTATTTCCTTCTCGGTTTCGGTTGGGTCCACATCAATACTGATAATAGAAAGCTCGGGATAGGCATCCAGTGCCTTGCGGAAATCGTCGGTTTCTGAAATACAGGTCCCGCACCAAGCGGCCATAATCTCTATTATCACCGGACTTCCTCGAAAATCGCTTAAACTAAACGTTCTGCCATCAATATCGGTCAGCGTAAAGTCCGGCGCATCAATACCTTCCTTGGTTAACTGGTCCCCTGCTCCCAGATCAGCTTGCTCTTGAATAAAACGCAACCCGTCTCTCCCGCCGCTAAAGCTAAACCTGTCCAAATTATTGCCCAGCCAAATACCGCCTCCAAAAAGGATTAACAGCCCAACTACAATGGTAATTTTTTTAAGCATCAATCCCTTTGCCCTAGATTCTTAGCGCTTCTTCCTCTTCGTGAGAAATAAAGAAGTAATGAACGTCATAGTGATCTTCTTCCAAGGCCGCGTGGCCCCCCGGTATAAACTGGACATGACTGTGGTCGACTTTGTAACCAAGTGCTAGGGGACCTGAATCCAAAAAAATCCGCTCTATTTTATCTGGTGTGGTGGTCTCGAATTCCTCCAAAGCACTCTTGGTAAACATATACCCAACTCCAATGAGCTTACTATCCGATGTAAGATAAACAGGCCCCATTGGATTTCCCAAAGAGGTCGAAGGCGTAATGTAGTGCGTGAAGCCCGCTACACACTGGTTGCTGAAAGCTTCGGAATATTCTGCATTAGCCGGTAGAACTGGCGTTGGTTGATCTGCAAGCCTTTCTACTTGCTGATTTAGTTGAGAGATAGCCCGATTCTTGCTGATAACAACACCCAAACTTATTCCCAAAGCTCCAATCAAAATTATGCCAAGCAGTATGATTTTTCTGTTGAACATATTATTTCTTTTTATTCTAATTCTTTAACTTTTTAAAAAACGAAGTTCGGTACTTGTTCAATCTGCCATTCAAGAACCGTTTCGCTTTCGTCGCCAAACGTAACTAGATATTGATCACCATCCTGTAGCTCCAGATTGCCGAATGAGGAATCCTGCTCGCCGTTTCGAAATACCTTGAGAGTTTGCGTGCCTTTGCTGCACTTTTCTTCTCCTTGATCCGGCATCAAACAAGTATCGCTCAACTGCCAGTCAAGAGTAGCCAGAAAACTCCGCATCGTAATATCTTCGGCATGCACGTGGATGACTTTCCCCGCCGATCCTTCCAAAGTGCTTTCTTCCAGGTGCACCTCCTTGTCTATTTCAAAGTAACGCCCGGGGTCTTGGGCAAAATCAAACTGCTCGCCGTTGATAAACACCGCAAAATTGACGTGATTGTGAACTTCTTGCAGGCTTTGTTGCTGACGGTCTTGCTGGACTTCAACAATCTTATTCCGGGAAAGATCGCGATAGGTGCCAAGCAGATCAACGGCGTCGAAAATATAAGTATTATCGTTTTTATCGACCCGTCCAACCCGCTCCCATATCTCTTGAAATTCAGTATAGGGCTCCAGATCACCTCGCAATAAAATCGTAGGGGTTTTGGTAATCCCGTATCGCCAAATGAGATTTCTGCCCCGGAAATCCTTCTTATCAATACGGCCCTCTTCAAAGGGGAGCATGCCGAAAGAAGCCAAAAGATTTTTATGCCTGTCCACATCGTAACACTCCGTGCAGTCCTCGTCGGTTAAATAGGTAAGGGTAAATTCCCCTACAATTTCCTTGGTATCTATTATTTGATATGGTGGAGTGATGCCTGTAATTACTATGGATTCTCCCCTTTCCTCACCCATGGAAAGGAGCAGCTCTGCTATCTGGGCATTTTTTTTAATTTCACCGTCAAGTATCAGTGCAGGAACTTTTCCAATCTCGAACCTATCAATAAGCTCTTGGGCATCTTTTGTCCCAAATGAAAGCTCTTTTTGATCAACAAACGCAATATTTACCTTGCCTAAATTGTCGATCAAAGATTGACTAATCTGCGCGCACTGGCTGCAATCCGGCGTGGTGATAACGACCAAGCTGATATTGGCAGGGCGCTCGGCTTCTTTTTTTTCTACAATAAGCTCATCAACCTGATTTTTCAAAATAAAGCCCAGGGAAGCAGAAACGCCCAAAGATACCAAAAAAATAATCAGCACTTGCCAGCGGAATATATACAAAAAATTTAATAATTTAGACATATTTTTTAGATTTTAAGATAGGCGCAATTTATCCCCTAAAGCACCCTCCTACCTGATCGGGAATACCGCTTGAACCACCACCCCCTTGGCCAAAGGCTCCCAGACCCTCATTGGCCAAGGCCTCTTTCATAGAATAAAGCTGAAAAGTCTGCGCGCCTGTAAGCAATAAAGCAACTGCAAGGATAACAAGCACTCCCTGAAACTCATATTTTTTTAATTTTTTTGGCTTTGATAATTTTTCTGTATTTAACATAAGCTTATCCAATATTATTAATTTTTATTTGTATTTACCCCCTAAAGCACCCTCCGACCTGATCGGGTATTTTAGATACATCTTCTCCGGAAAGGGCGGCATCCACAATATTCTTGCCTTGCAAAGAAAAAGTTTTCACGTCAATGGGAATTTCATCGGGGCCAATACCTTCTTGGGCGTAGTACTTGATCCATTTCACCGCGAGGCCCGGGAAGAAAAATTTCTGCCAGAATCTCAACTCATCGACAATCTCTTTTTCGCTATACCCTTGACTTGCCATAGAATAGGTTAGGCCCCGGATCACTCTTTTTTTAAAACAGCCTCCTCCACCACCCGGAGCATTGCAAAAGAGACACCCACCAACCGCATCCTGAAAACTATTCTCCTCTGTGCCGTACATAAGTTTGTTGTATAAAGCAGTCTGCGCGTCGCTTAATCCCGGAGGGCTATCCGGCGAACCGTGGGGAGGGAAAGAACTTGACCCATCGGGCGGAAAAGGGTCTTGCTCCATAATCAGATTCAAATTTTCATCATCGAGGGAAAGGCGGACATTCTGGTTATTTATCTTTATAGGACGGATTTCATCGCTTTCATCGGGCAATGTCGCCTTAGCAATTGCTTCCAGGGAAGCGCTTTTTATATCAAGAATACCAAAAGAATACAGCAGAGATTTTGCTCCAGCAATACTCAACCCCTTACCTTGCAGCGAAAAAATCATAGAATAATTAACCACGGCTCCAAACGCAATCAGTAACGCCGCTAAAAGCAGCACGCGGTTGCATCGCAAGAAATGAATACGACCCCTGGGCTCTTGTATTTCTTCTTTGCTATTTTGATTGTTCTCTGCCATATTATTATTTTATGTTTTTTACAAGGCAAATCCTTTCTTTATAAAAAGGACATATTAATATGTCCTTTATTTAATTTTAAGAAATTCCTCGATGATGCCTTTATTACGCGGCGGACAATTGCTTTATTTTCTCAATCAACTTTCCCTTATTAAGCCCGCCAACAGAGAAAACCTCTCCATTCACGATGATGCCAGGGGAAGACATGATGCCATGCTCCTGAACCAGCTTCTGGCCCTCATCGGAAAAAAGATCAAGGTATTCAACTTCCACTTCGGGAAACTGCGGCTTTATGTCTTCCTCTAAGATTTTTTTCGCGGCCGCGCAGTGACTGCAACCCGGCGTTGAAATTTCTTGAATCTTAATTTTACTCATATGATATATCCCTCCTTTTTTTGATTATAGCATGCCCTATAATGATGGCAAGAACGACTCCGATAAACATAGCCCAACCGGCCCAAAGCGGCGCGTCTATAAATCCCCTGGACACCAAAAGATCATGACCTTCGAGTTCGGCAAGATTTGGCGCTATATTAAACACAAAATCATTCCATGCCTTGTGAATCGGGCCGTCTTCCCACCACTTCATTCCCATAACGCCGTATGTCAAAATAAAGGATCCGACAACAGCAAGCCCCCATCCCATAACCTTGTCAACCGACGCCTTTCTCTTTGTTATCCATCCCAAAGCGTTCACGCCCAAGAGCCCCAAAATCGCAAGAAAGATAAGCGGTGTTGCCCGGCCCACGCCATGGATAAAGGCGAGCCATCCGCCCGTAGCCAAGCTCCCTGTTGTTGCGATGTATGTTAAGAGAACATAAAAAGCCGGATTGGGGCATCCCACGCCGGCGTTACCCAGAAACAACCCCATAAAAAATATCTTTGTGTAATCCTTTCTTTTCTGAATCCATTGCGGCATCGCTCCCGAAAAACCCGGCATAGTAAATCCTATAAGCTTAAGCTCAGAAAGAGCAAAGATAAGGGCTGCGGATCCTGCTAGGGTAAACATAATGCGGGTTGCCTTGTCCACCCCAAAAAACGATCCGACACTTGCGGTAAGCACGCCGTAAAAAGCCAAGGTTATAGAAAGGCCCAGTCCAAACAGCAACGCCATCAACAAACCCTTTTGGGGCTTGTGGCCCATTGTGAGCGGAACTATGACAAAAGCAAGGGGTAAGGTGCATGGCAGAAAAATCATAGAAAGCCCTGCCGCGTAGGAAAGCAGCAAGCTTGTCGTGCCCGTACTGCTTGACGCCAAAAAGAACAGGCCGCTCACGATGACCGTAAGAAGTATCAAGCCAAAAATCGCAAGAAAAATTTTTGCTAAAGATACTGTGCTCATGATTTCATACTCC
>CAJXHR010000053.1 GCA_913054525.1 uncultured bacterium
GCAGGGACAATCGTCGGCCTCATAGTTGGTATGGTAATCGCACCTAGACCAGGAAAAACAACCCGTCAGCTTATGGCCGATCGTGCCGTACGCTTGCGCGCAAAGGCCAGTGACTACGTAAATACCCTTCGTCAAAAGATGCATCAGGACGCCAATACTCACCAGGAACTCACCGCCGACAACGAGCACGCGATTTCTGCCGACTAAACAATAACAGAGCCCTCGTTCATTCGAGGGCTCTTTTTATTTCTTATTTTATATGACCGTGCTTTTTTATTTGCCTGTGTATCGCATGGCCGCGATGCCGTAGGTGTTTCCCTTGCCTCCCTTTGCTTTCTGCGGATAAAATATCTTTTCTGATTACAAGAAGCAAGGCGGATCCTAATAACCCGAATACTGAAACGATAACAAATAAATAAGTAAATCCAATACTTTTTGCAACAAATCCTCCTATAATCCCCGCGATCCCTACGCCAATCCCAAGCGAGGAACTTTCCAATCCCCATGTCTCGGCCTCCCTGCCCCTATCAATATGGCGAGTAAATATTCCGCCCCAGGAAGGTATCGCCATAGCCATGCCAAGCGCATGAACGATCTGTAAACCATAAATATGCCAGGGCTCGGAAGATACAAGGAAAAGCAACGGCGTTAAGCTAGCGAGAAAGGTGCCTATTACCATAAACCAGTAGTCATCTTTTTCTCCGTGATTTCTATCAAGGTATTTGCCAATGGGGATTTGAAGAATCGACTTTGCCACCCAGTAGATACCGATCGCCATACCGACGACTCCCGCATCGCCTCCTTCTATTGAGTCGATGATAAACACCGCAAGGACGGGCATAATAAGCCCCCATCCGGAGTAAATAAAAAAATCGGTTATGATAAGCGTCCTGATGATTTTATTAAAATTAAATGTAGGAATCATATATTTATTTATATCACGTTCCCGTTCCCCAAACCACCCTTAGCCCATTTAGTAATCCGGAACGCAAACTTTCCAAGACCCCACCGTATAAGAAAATAGAGGCCGAGGCCCACCATAATAACCTCCGCACCCCTCAATAAAAACGTAAATACCGCCCCGATTCCCGCCTCAAACCCCACGCGCTGAAACACCAAAGAAAGAAGGCCCTCCTGCGCGCCAATCGCTGCCGGGATCGGAACCGTGAAAGAAAGGTACGAAAATCCAAGAGCTATAATACTGCCCGAAATTGAAACCGCCCCCACCAGATAATAAAGCAGCAAAATATTGCGAACCAAAAGAAGGAAGTACTTAATCAGTGCAAGCCGCGTGACACCGAGAATATGCGCTCTGTTCCCGGAAGAAAAAAAACTAAAGAAATCCTTTTCAATATCCTGTAAAAATTTTCCTGTTGATGAATTTTGAGATTTCAATACTTTCGCAAACCAGAAATGCACTAAGCTTTTCTTTCGGAAACTAAAAACATAGACCACAACCAAAAAACAGGCGAAGAACAAAATTGATGCCAAGCTTATTGCGATGTACCTTGAAATCGATGCTGTGCCTGATTGAGATATGAGTACCGCGGCTCCGGCGAATATGACAGTAATCCATACTGCCGCCTCCACAACTTTATCTATAAATATTGAAGACAGCGCCCTTGCCCATGGGATTCCATACCGCTCTCGCAAGATATATGCCCGAAAAATTTCTCCCCCGATATACACGACCGGTGTCACATAGCTCACCGCATACCCCACAAGCCACATTTTTGTAAGCGGCAAAAGCGGAATACGAATATCCATCGTCCGCAAAAGATACTGCCATTTCAGAGCGCTTACTATATGGATTATAACGGTAAGGACAATAAGCGGAATAAATCCCCATGGAGAAAATTGCAAAAACACCTCTGTAATCTTTCCTGCTCCTATAGCGGAGATAACAAATCCCAAAATACCGAAGCCAGCTATAAATGACAGGAATCCTAACGAAATTTTGACCATAAATAAATTATATCACAATCAAAACAACTTCCTCTGCTCTTTTCTTGACCGCTTCTCGTCTTTACTAAAAATCCTTACCCGTCCATATTCGCCGTCGTATCCGGGCTCGATATGAAGCTCGCCTCTTCGCACGCGCCGAAGAGCTTCAGCAACCTCTGGCAAAGCAGTTTCCTCGACCTTCTTCAGAGGCGCTTCAAGCAGAATAGCAAACTCGCTTCCGAACGCTTCTATAAGATTATTATAATTTTTGAGAACTCCTTTTGTCTGAGAACCTACAACACCCAGCGACTCCGCAATTATCTCGTCCAGAGGCACCAAGCTGCGAAACGGCACGGCATTTTTAGGTTTATACCCTTCCGGCCTATCTGCGAGCTCCTCAACTCTTGAGAGTACGCCTACGGTAAGAGGCCTGCCGCAGTTAGGACATATCTCTTTTATCTTATGCGACTCTTTTGGAGATAGGCTTATTTTGCAATCCCGATGGCCATCATAATGGTATTTTCCTTCCTCCGGAAAAAACTCTACGGTCTCGACTAACCTCATGTGCGGAGTTAAACTCCGCACATTTTTTCGACGAGAATATTTTATCGCGTCAATTATATTTTTATAATTCAGCTCATCTCCCTCAAAGACATTCGCCTCGCGACCAATACGCCGGGCGCTATGGCAGTCGGAGTTTGAAATAAGAGCAATATTATCAAGCGCAGAGAGCCGCCAATTCATAGCAGGATCTGAAGAAAGGCCCGTCTCGATGGCATAAATATATTTAGATAAATCTCCAAAACATTCCTCTATCGAATCAAATCCGGACTTCGAACCAAATACAGAGAACCAGGGAGTCCAGACATGGGCCGGTACCAACATGCAATCTTCGGATGCGTCCAACGTCATCTTCAAAAGTTCGTGCGCTGGCAAACCCAAAATTGGCCTGCCGTCTGCGCGCAGATTCCCCACTTTATTAAGCTTTCTGTTTAATTTTGCCGCGGCCTGGAAAGAAGGGGCAAAGACAATATTGTGGATTCTCCGCACTTGCCCGCCATACGAATAAATACTGCTCACTTCAACAGTGAGCATAAAACGCGTTGGAGAATCTCCGTCCTTAAATTTGTAGAGCCCCTCCTCGGCGGGCTCCAATTTTTCTTGAAGCTCCCGGAACCATTGCGGATGCGTAAAATCTCCCGTTCCTAAAACATGAATTCCCTTAATCCTGGCCCACCTATCCAGTTCCTCAATATTCATATCTTTTGAGGTCGCGCGGGAATAATGAGAATGTATATGAAAATCGCCGATGTATTTCATCGCCTTTTATTATAGTAGCGTGTCCCACCCGCTAGCAAGCCGAGGGAAATCCAAAACATCAGGCCCCCTTGCTGGAGGGTCCAAAAGTAGTGATCGTACAAGGAAATGAAAAATAGAAAATGAAAAATGAAAAACAAACTAAAAATCATCATCATTTGCTCACGATCGTGGGGATAAGATAATCTGAAAAAAGATTGCAGGGATTTTTTAAACAACGAAACCAGGAATATCACAAATACAAGCAATCCCAGTACTCCTATTTCACTTGCGATAAGGATGAAAAGGTTGTGTACCGGCTGGTAAAGGTGCGGGGCGAGATCCGGCAATGACTGCATATAGTGATTTACAAAGTTGCCGATACCTACGCCAAAAAATAATTGGGGGTAATTCTGCCTCACAGTATCAAGGCCTACCTCGTTGAAGAAAAGGCGCTCCTGTATTGCGGGTTCACCGACGGAACTCTCCAAAAACCGCGAGGAAACTTCAGGCCAGGCCGCTGCAACAATAAATAACCAAGAGACAATAACCAAAACTGCAAGCCTACTCGCCTGTTTCCTGTATTGCTTTAATTTCTCCAACAAAAATATTCCCGCGAAAAATAAAATTGTTGTGAATACAAAAAATACAATGACGCCGCGGGAAAAAGTCAGCACCAAACCAAAGCTTAATAAAAATATTAAAATTCCATACATCCAAAGGGGGGTCGGAGTAATACTATTCCAGAACACCCGCAGGCGAGCGGGCATGGTTCCAGTCCCGCTTTGCGGGGCTGGAGAGCGAGCCGAGGACTGAACGAGCGACCGCGCTGGGGTCGCGAGTGGTTCTGGAATAGTATTACCTCGACCCCCCCGTAAATACAGACCGAATAGAAACAGCAAACAAATCCCCAAGAACCCCGCCAAAACATTCGGGCTTGGGAATGTTCCATATGCGCGGATAAACTCCATTCCCCCAACGCTGATTTCCGCAACTCCCTTTAGGCCGATTTCAAGAATACTCTCATGGAAAATCTCAAGACCTAGCGACGATTGTTTCGCAAACTGCAAAATCGCAAGGATGGACTGGAATATCCCACTTGCCACAAATGCTCCCAAAATTGGCTTTATGCCAATAATTCTTGCCCGGGATGCTACATAAAAAAATATAAAAATAAATTCTGCGAGTTTTATGAATCGATAAACTCCCACATCCACGAGATCTGCTTGAGTTAAGGAAATGAAAGCAAAACCCGCAAACACTATCAGCGGCCACAACCATGGTGACGATACATTGCGCGTCATATTCCTCGCCCATAGTGTAAACAAAAAAATTACCAATATATCCGTAAAATACAAAAACCCCGAACTCCACTCAAAAAACCCCTCTCCTTCGGGACTTGGCCCGAATAAAAAAAACCTTTTTTGAAAAGGTATTGAAAAAACTAACGCTAAAAATACAAATTTTTCTATCTTTGAAAACATTTACATAAATCTCACCACAATCCTAGCCACACTTTCCTCCTTGGACCACCGGATATCGGCTTTGGCGCCCTTATGCGCTCGCTCTACTTGCCTTGCAATATTTCGCGCAAGCTGATTCTCTGTCGTAGTAACCTCTACATTGCCCCCGGATTCTTTCATCTCAATTATTCTATCCATAGGATCGCGCTTATACGCCCTCTCTCCCGTATTCTTGATATTATTTAAAATGTCTTCTTTATATTCGTTCGGTACATTTTCAAAAACAACTTTTCCTTCGAATTTTTTATCTTCTATCATTTGGCATGCCGGACAAATTTCAAACTTTATATTTTTGTTCTGGTTAAGGTGCTTATAATCTGCAAAGCCGTGTTTCCAGCTTTTGTAGTAATACACAGCATTGCATTTTTCGCACACCACAAAATCCTTCTTCCCTGCTCCATGCTCTTGTTCCTCCTTCTTTGACCTCTCTATCTTCTTTCTGTATACCCCTGAAATATTTGCCTGTTGTCGTCCAATTTGCTTTTGCTTCATATTACGTATTTAATGTTACCTGATTAAATATATTATCTCATAAACACCACCTAACGCAAATAATCCAACGAGCCCCCACAACAAGAGCTTGGGGACGCTCAGCGTGTAACCCGGCTCTTTATCACCATGCGTCAATGTTTTTTTATAAATTAAAATAATCAAAACAGCAAATATCGCGCCAAACACCGCCCCTGAAAATGATATAATTTCTATAAATTGCTCAATTCCCCCGATAAACAACAAAATGGGCA
>CAJXHR010000054.1 GCA_913054525.1 uncultured bacterium
TGCATCCACGGTACAATTCAAGAACATTTTGCCTCCGCAGAACTCGACGAAGAACAAATACGGGAGCTTCAACCCGACCTTGTGCGGCTTTGTGAAAAAAGACCTTCCTGGAATCCCACACTACAACAAACCTCAAGCTGTTATCACGAGATAGGTCATCTCTCAATGTATCTTACTGGTGCTGATGTAAATGCTGCTACCGCGGTCTGTGAGGCTGTTGGCATAAAAGAAGACGGGAGAAATTACCTTCAGACATGCTATGAAGGAATTTTTATGCAAATATTTCAGCCGCGCGAACCGGAAGATTTTGCGCTCATATATAATATCGTCCCCCTCAAAAAAAACTTGGTGGAATGTGATCAATATACCAACGGGATAGACAAGGGAATTTGTTGGGAGCGAGGTTGGCGGGGGGAACTTAGTTCTTTTTGCGGTCAGTTTCCCCAGGAGATTCAGTGGGGATGCTTTCGGGAAGCGTGGATAGTGGGTAATAAGGAAAAAGAAATAGAGACTTCGGAAGATATTATTGATTACTGTTCCTACTCTATGGACCCGAGGGAGCATAAGTTATGCTATAATAAGCTCTTTTTTTCGATTGCGGTTCGTTTCGAATTTCAAGCAAGTCGTATGAATGCTCTATGTACAGGGATGCCGGAAGAAATAAAGGCACAGTGTTTTGCTAATATGGCTTCGCGTATGGTTGAAACAGATAAAAATTTAATTGAGAGGGCAGTTGGAATCTGTGAGTATGCCCGGAAGTTTGAGCTAGAAAATGAATGCTACAAGGAGCTTCTATATTATTCAACTTTTTCCGTACATCCAGAATCTGAAGAATTTATTCAATATTGTAGTTACCTTCCAGATTTCTGGAATGCAAGATGCCGAGATAGAATTTAG
The DNA here is from genome assembly GCA_913054525.1 of uncultured bacterium. Taxonomy (GTDB): domain Bacteria; phylum Patescibacteriota; class Minisyncoccia; order Spechtbacterales; family HO2-43-30; genus CAJXHR01. The sequence continues at coordinate 898 of CAJXHR010000054.1, forward strand.
GCGTTATAGTATAATGAAAGGCAGTGTCATACAATTTTCTTAAAATATTTCTTACTTCTACCATACTTTTGTATTTTTACATGGGATTTTACTTCAGTAGCCATACCTCCGAAGGAGAAGCGTACCCGTTTTTCTCCTGGTTTGTATTCACGAGAGTTCCACCTCAGTTCATAACGGGGTATGCGCTAAAAATTGTTGAATATGAAGGTAAAAAGTTAGATTCCCCTGTCTTTTTCCAGGATTCCCACGGTATATACTTTAAAAAAATTCTAACCATGACTGAGTATGATTATACAATACGAGTCTTGGGCGAAAATATTGAACGCGGGGAAACTGAAAAGGTAGAGCAGTATCGCAAAACCATAGAGGAAAGTTTCCTATCACAACCCGTTGTTTATGAAATAGTAAGGATTGAATTTGACACATTGAAGTATTGGAAGACGGGACAATTTACTGAAGGCGAAAGAATAGCTACCCTTACCGCTAAAGAGAAGGATTTATGAAACAAATAACAACCATTAAAAAATATCTCTCAAGTATATTTCCTTTTTCAATAGAATCTTTTGCTGCGAGGGGGAAGCCATTTACTAAGGCGAAAACCATTGTGCAATTTTTTTATTACTTTCTTGCATTCCAAGCTCTGGTGGTTATTAATGGTGGGAAGTTTCTTTCCCAAGAAGAAAATTTTTCTCCTGTATGGTCAATTCCATGGGCAAATCACTTGAGCCTTGCTACTACAGCAAACATTATACAATTCTTTTTTCTTATAAGCGCTTTTATCGGGGCGTTCTTTTTTCAAAATCGTATAGCCCGTATATTTGTTTTTTTGGGAATATTCCAGCTCAACGCACTGCTCAGTTCAGTATTGCGAGCTGATCATCACTGGTACCCATGGTTGTACGTGTCTTTCTTGTTGATTTTTCTACCGGATGCCTGGGCGGGGAAAGCGCATTCTCTACAAGTTCGCAAAAAATTCTTGTTGGTATTTTTTAGCGCTCAGGCCGTAACACTTTTTATATATTCAATGGCGGGCCTGGGTAAAATACAGGGCGCAATCTATCAGTACTTTGCGGGGCAGACACACGCATTTGCCCCCGAAGCTCTCGCCCTGCATATTGCCTATTGGCTGCGCAACATCGACTCAACAAGTTTACTCGGTTCCTTTTTTGTTGAGCATGTCATCGTGGGATGGCCTCTTTTTCTTGGTATGATTTACCTACAGTTCTTTTCCTTATGGATTGCCTTCAAGCCCTCCCTTCACAATATTTGGGCATTTGGGTTAATATTTATGCATACGGGAATTTATTTAACTATGGATATGCTCTTCTTCCCTACTGCCCTACTTTTAATCTTTTTGTTTTTCGATTCGCCTTTCAAAAAACACGATACTTCCTGGAGAGAGACAGTGGGAGACTTGCCAATCTTTGGTTGGATGCTAAGACGTATATTGTTTCGCCCCGGGAATAGTCATTCAATATCATGAAATTTGTATACTTATTTATCATTTTAGTCGTAGGCGGCGGAGCCATATTTTTCTTGAAAGGGGTTAAGTCAGCGCCAATCGTCGAGCCGGAAGCGGAGCAGGTCCATATTATAGAATTGCGTGATGATGGCTTTTATCCTGCGGAACTTAGTATACATGAAGGTGATACGGTAACATTTAGTACCACAAAGGATAATTTTTTTTGGCCGGCAAGCAATTCTCATCCCACGCATACAATCTATCCCGAGTTTGACCCCAAGGAGCCTATAGCGTCAGACAAAGAATGGAGTTTTAAATTTGATAAGCCGGGGACATGGAGATACCACGACCATGTCAGAGCTTCTGCTATAGGAAAAATAATTGTTATAGGCAAGAATCGGGAAGAGGTATATATGGATTGCCAGAATTTGGATAAACTTAATGAACAAGAAAGAGAACAGTGCTGGGATTCACTCTTGTCTGACACGCTTAAGGAGAAGGGCGTGAAGGCTTCTTTCGAGGTCTTCGCAAACATTTACCGGACCGATCCCTTATTTTCATTTAAGGGGTGCCATTGGTACGCACATCGGCTTGGAGAGGAGTTTTACGCGGAAGAATATCCCAAATATAAAGATATAGAAGCGCTGGACCTACCTCCCGAAACCTATTACTGCGGCTTTGGTTTTTTTCATGGCTGGTTGGAGCATATGCTGAGAGACGATCCGGATGTAGAAAAAACGAAACGCCTTTGTGATTATCTCGACAATCAATTATCGGACGAGCGGCCGCGAATACGTTTGAATTGCTATCATGCAATCGGCCACGGCTTTGTTAACGAACCATTCGATCCTGCAAGCTGGGGAAAAGCTCAAGAGATAATAAATCCTGCTCTGGAGATTTGCGACGGGGTCTCGAATAATCCAAATGAGGTCCGGGAATGTCTCCAAGGGGCTTTTAATGTTATCTCTGATTGGATCTTTCGGGCAGAGTACGGCCTAGCTCCTGTCATTGAGGACCCTCTCTGGCTCTGTCCTAAGCAGCGCACATATGAGCATACGAAGGCCTGCTATTATGAAATGGCCATGCATCTTAACGGCCTTGTCGGCGACGACCTTTCTAAGCTTGCTGAGTTTACCAAAGATATTGAAGATGATAAAATCGCTTGGCTAGTCATAGATGTAGTGGCTGCGGGCGCAACGCAAAGAGCCCTTTCAAAAGATGATTATAGCGAATATATATTTGCGTGCCGTGGCCTTCCCGAACGCCTGCGGGTTGGGTGTCTGCATGGTTTCGCAGGCGGGTTTATGGCTCACGGCGAACCCGAGAAAGAGTACGTAAAAGCATTAAAATTTTGCGGTTCCGAAGAGCTTCTGGAAGACGAGAAGCATGTTTGCTATAAAAATATAATCAGGACCTTCAAGGGCTCTTATCCCCGTGAAAAAGTAGAAGGCATTTGTGCGACTATCGATGAAGCGTATCGAATATATTGCTCATACGAATAAAAGCAGAAAACTAAAGATTATACTTTTTGTTATTTTGGTTTTCGCTGTTTTATTAGAGATTGTTTTTTTATCCTCACCCAAAGAGATAAAGTTTGGTGCTGAAGAATTAAGCAATATTAAAATTACTGAAATTGCAAAAAATGAAAAGGTTTTGCAAGCTGTGGTGAAGCGGGTGGGCGTGAAAGCGGTCATGGAAAAACTGGCCGCAGAAACCGGCGGCGGGTCTTTTCTTGATTGTCATCAGGGGGCGCATTATATCGGCAGAGCTGCGTACAACGTTTATAAGGAGGAAGCCTTTCAAAGATGCGACTCTTCATGCCATTCGGGGTGCTACCACGGAGCCATGGAAGGGATTCTGATAGAAAAGGGCAGTATTGATTTTCTTAGAAACCTTGAAGATATCTGCACGTCCTTTGACGGGGCATTCGGCGTTTTTGAGTGTTATCACGGCCTGGGGCACGCTATATTGGCTTACTTAAATTATGATCTTCCCGGCACCCTTAAACAGTGCAAAGAACTCTCAAATAGCTTTGGTTTTGAAATAAATGCCTGCTATGCGGGGGCATTCATGGAAAATGTTGTAACAGGTCAGGGCTTGGGGACGGCAAAAAGCCCTCATGCCACAGAATGGCTAAATACGACCGACCCACATTTTCCTTGCAACAAAATTGATCAGGAATACTCCATACAGCACGAGTGTTACGGCATGCAGACAAGCTGGATGCTGTATCTTAATCACTACAATTTTGATGAAGTTATAGGGGAGTGCTATAATGTACCCGAAAATATGGTCCTTGTTTGCTTTCAAAGTTTGGGCAGGGATATAGCCGGCTATACCTTGCGCAAGCCAGAGAGAATCGCAGAGTTATGCGGCAAAGTGCCGAAAGATAAGCACTATTATGACCGCTGTATAGACGGCGCGTTAAACGTGATTCTTGATTTTTGGGGACCCGGCCTCAAGGACCAGGCGACCGCTCTATGCCGGCTCGTCGAAGAACCGAGCAAAAGAAGTTGTTATTCAATTTTAGCAAATGCCCTGTCTTTTATATTTCTCACCCCAGAGGAAGCAGAGCCCGTCTGTAGAAGTTTTGAGGAGAAATACAGAAATCTTTGCGCACCCCCCCGCTAAATCTCGACTATAGTCAATCATCTAATCTATATGGTATAAAATATCTGTGCTTGAAACCGTAAAACAACTTTTAGCGCTAGCGCTCAAGACAAACAAAATTTGGTTGCTGCCAATATTGCTGATTTTAATTATCGCGGCGGTGTTAATAATCAGTGCGCAAATTTCTCCTGTTCCGGTATTTCTGTATCCTATAATATGAAGCATGCTCTCAGCCGCTAGAACAATTGTCCGTAAAATGAACGACCTTTTTATTTCCGCGGTTTTGGTGGTGTTTTATTTCTTCGTAGTCGGCATCACGGCATTACTCTTATTGGCCGTCACAAAAATTAAAGGCAGAAAAAGTCAGAGTTCTTACTGGAAGAACGCAGACGGCAAAAAATTTACTGCCGATTATTTCAGGTCGCCATATTAATATGTACATTCTCGGAATTTCTGCGTTTTATCATGATAGCGCCGCCGCCCTTATAAAGGACGGCCGTGTTTTATATGCCGTAGAGG
>CAJXHR010000055.1 GCA_913054525.1 uncultured bacterium
CCGCACCTGCGGGCATCCCCCCGACAGAGCGACCGGCCGTGGTAGAAGCTACTGTCAACGCGGGGGCAAAGGCCGCCTATGTGGTGAAAGAGCCGATACTTGCCGCGATAGGCGCCGGCATTCCTATAAACTCTGCCTCCGGCCATATGATAGTGGACATTGGCGGGGGGACAACCGAGGTCGCTGTGATTTCATTAGGAGGGATTGTATGCGTAAGTTCCGTACGCGTAGGCGGCGACAAAATAGACGCGTCAATTACGGCCTATATCAAGGAAAAGCACGATCTTGCGGTGGGGGAGCAGACGGCGGAGGAAATTAAAAAAACTATCGGCTCTGCCCTGCCCGTCCAGGACGAAGAAGAGTATTCCATAAAGGGAAGGGATTTGCTGACAGGCCTTCCTCGAAATCTAACGTTAAAGACAAATGAAGTCACTGAGGCAATGGCAGACAACTTGCGAAGCATTGTGCAGACCGTAAAAACCGTGCTTCGCGAAACACCCCCGGAACTGTCTGCGGATGTTATGGACAAGGGGATGATCCTCTCGGGCGGCGGAGCTCTGCTTTCCAATATCGACACTTTGCTTACGGAAGCAACCGGCGTGCCTGCCTATATCGCGGATGACTGCTTGCTATGCGTCGCCAAAGGCACAGGCGTTGCGTTAGAGAATCTTGAAGTGTATAAGAGGAGTATAATGTCTAAAAAATGAATAGAATTGCCCTTGTACACGATTATCTTCTGGGTATTGGGGGGGCGGAGAGGGTGCTGAAGGCGCTCCACGAGATGTTTCCGGAGGCGCCGATATATTCGGTTGTATATGATAAAAAATTTGTGGGGGAGTTTTTGGGCAATGCAATAGTAAGGGGCAGTTTTTTGCAAAAACTGCCATTATTTTTTCGGAGGCGCTATAAATATTTTTCATTTTTAATTCCCTCGGCAGTGGAGCGGTTGGATTTATCGGAGTTTGATATCGTGATATCTTCTTGTTCTGCATTTTGTAAAGGTATAATCACTCGGCCGGATACTGTGCATATTTGCTACTGCCATACGCCCACTCGCTATTTGTGGGATTGGACTCATTCGTATTCAAGTATGCTGGGAGAGCGGGGGATAAGGGGGATTTTTGTAAAGATATCGATTCATCTTTTACGCATGTGGGATCAGCAAGCCGCGCGGCGCGTAGATTATTTTATAGCAAACTCAAAGCATGTTGCCGCGCGCATCCGTAAATACTACGGAAAAGAGGCGAAAGTGATTTATCCGCCAGTTAGAGGCTGGGAGAGCGCAGAAAGTAATATCGAGATCTCCGGCAATTCGCATTATTACCTCATCGTTTCGCAACTTCGCCCCTACAAGCAAATTGATATTGCCATAGAGGCGTTTAAAAAACTGGGTTTTCCTCTTGTGATAATAGGCGAAGGCAGTGATAGGAAGCGTCTTAGGGAGCTTGCGGGCGACGCAAAGAATATTAAATTTTTGGGGCGTCTGGACGATGACACTCTTGCTGAATACTACAAAAATTGTAAGGCGTTTATATATCCGGGAGAAGAGGATTTTGGGATAGCTATGGCCGAGGCAATGCTATTCGGGAAGCCCGTGCTTGCATTTGGCAATGGCGGCGCGAAGGAGATAGTAATAGAGGGAGCAACCGGAGAGTTTTTTGATGATGCGCATCCCGTAGTGCTTGCGGACGGCCTTCGCCGGCTTAACGAAAATTATGAAAACTATAGCCCCCTCCTTATCAGGAAGCGGGCTGAAAAATTTTCGCATGAACGGTTTGAGAAAGACATATTGGAGTTTGTGGGAGAATGTTGTAAGATAAGAGCATGACTAATGCGGACAGCATAGACCTGCTTTCACGATTAGCCTATAATGGAAATCTTCCCCACGCACTTCTTTTTGCGGGTTTGGACGCGGAAAATAAGCAAGATATAGCCCTTAAATTTTCAAAGTGGCTGCTTCATCCCAAGCAAGGCAATGAGGGGCCGGGGGATAGTAAATTCTCTGAATTTTATAGCAAAGAATGTGCATGCGATTCATGTTTTCAAGTATCTTACGGTACGCACCCCGACTTTTTGCTTTTGGACAATTTTTCTGTACAAATAGATGAAATTCGTTCGCTTAAAAGTAAATTTTCTACATCTGCGCTTCTGTCAGACAGAAAGATAGCAATTGTTAATAGCGCCGAGGCTATGACAAATCAGGCGGCAAATTCTTTTCTCAAGCTCCTTGAGGAGCCAAGGGGCAATGTCCTGTTGATACTTATCGCGCCTTTTCGTTCTAGGGTCTTGCCGACGATTGCTTCGCGGACATTAGAAATCCGTTTTTCAAGTAATAGCCCAAGTGCTTCCGGGGGCGGGAAGGAAAATATTCCAGTAAAGCACATTGAAGCAGTTCGTGTGCTTCAAGCGGGTATGCTGTGCGATAAATTTGCTCTTGTAAAAAAATATAATTTAGAAAATAAACCCGCGCTTATTGAGGTTATTGATATTTGGCTGATAGAATTGCGCGATAAATTTATCAAAGATCAGAACAAGAATAATATTAATTTTATAAAAAAAATCCTTGCGGTTAAAAAAAGCATTGCAACAACAAACGCAAATCCTCAACTTTTGCTTGAAGGTGCATTTTTAGAGCAAGGGAGTCAGGCCCGCTAAACACATGCGCGACGCACTTATAATAACAATTTCTCTTATAGGTCTGTTTTTGCTGATTGGGTATGTCTATAATGCCATGTCCCCCTATTTCGTGAAATTGGGGGTTTTGGAAAGTGAATATGCTGCGACGTCAAGCGATGGTGGGATTTTTAGATCGGATGACTTTGGCCGGTCTTGGAGCCAGTTAAGTGGAGATCTTACAAGAAGTAAAATATTTAGCATGGAATTTCAAGATGCCTACGCAAATACTTTGACAGTTGCCGCATCCAGCGGGCTTCACAAAAGCGAGGACAGGGGAGACACATGGCGTCTTGTTGCAAGCGGGGTTCTCTCGGGCGGGGAGGCGGTAAGTTCATTTGCGATTGATCCGCAAAATTCCCAGCGCATTTATATCGCTTCGTATTCGCAAGACAAGCGAGGCCGTATATTGAAGTCAAAAGAAGAGGGCTTTTATGAAGTGTATTCCGCTATATCTGACGACGACAAGGTGCTTGGCGTATGGATCGACTCTTACGACACAAGTATTATTTATGCCGGGACGCAGAGGGGACTCTTTCTTGAAAGCAATGATTTTGGCGAGTCGTGGAAAGTGAAAAGGGAGTTCGACGAGCCGCTGTTCGCTTTACACATGACTCCAAGCGATACCCGCGTTATGTATGCGCGGATTGCCGGGAAAATATTTAAAACGTCAAACCGCGGTCAGTCATGGCAGGATATAACATCGTCATTACGATCTATATACGGAAGAGATTTTCAGGTTGAGCAAATTGCCGTTGATCCGCACAACGAGCGTAGTATATATATAGCAACCTCACACGGCCTCTTGAGATCAGGTAATGGCGGGGCGTCTTTTGCGCTCATTGAGCTTCTCGTAGCGGGGGAGGAGCCGGCAGTATCTGCCGTCGGGCTTGATAAGCAGATTCGAGATGTGATATATATAGGCGTTGATTCGCAGATACACAAGAGTGAGGATGGCGGCAAAAGCTGGCAGATTAAGAAGCTTGATACCGCAAGAAAAATTAGTGTCATCCGGGTTGCGCCCGATGATTCAAGTATTGTATTTGCAGGCGTAAAATAAATGCCAAAAGAAGAACTGGAAAAAATAATAGAGCACTTAAGGAATGAGCTTGCCAAGCTTCGGGCGGGGCGTGCTTCCATTGATATGGTAGAAAATATAGAGGTTGAAGTATATGATTCAAAAATGCCCCTCAATCAGCTTGCAACACTCTCAAGCCCCGAACCCCGTCTTATTTTAATCGATCCTTGGGACAAAAATATTATAAAAAATATTGAAAGCGCCTTAAGGAGCGCGATGAATGATGTGAGTCCGGTAGTTGATAGCGAATCTATACGGCTTTCTTTTCCCGCCCCGACGGAAGATAAGAGGAAGGAACTTGTGAAGGAAGTTGGAAAGACCGTCGAGGAAGCAAAGATAAAAATGAGGCGGGTGCGAGAAGATGCGCTTCAGGATTTAAAGTCACAAGAAGACAGAGGAGAAATTTCTGAAGATGAGCTTTTTCGAAAGAGGGATGAGGTGCAGGGGACTATAGATGAATATAGTGGAAAGATAGAGGAAATTGGGCAGAAGAAGGAGACAGAAGTAATGTCCATATAGGTTATGTTTTTTACAGTTTTACTTTTTATAGCCATACTTGCGATATTGATTTTAGTCCATGAGTTCGGACATTTTTTTGCTGCGAAAAAATCCGGAGTTAAAGTGGAGGAGTTCGGACTCGGATTCCCCCCCAGAGTATTTGGCGTAAAGCGCGGTGAGACAATATATTCAATAAATCTTCTGCCAATAGGGGGATTCGTAAAAATTTACGGAGAGGACGGCGAGAAAAAGGATGATCCGAGGAGTTTTTCGTCAAAAAGCATTAGGTTAAGATCGCTAATCGTCGGGGCGGGGGTTTTGATGAATATGCTCCTTGCCATTGTTATTTTTTCTATTGGCCATGGAGTCGGCTTGCCGCAAGTAATCAACGGACAGGAAAATATTGCAAATATAAAAAATGTACAAGTACGGATAACTGATGTATCCGCGAATTCTCCAGCCGAAAGCGCCGGTTTTCAACTGGGCGATTCTATAATAGGAATGGAGCTTGGCGTAGATATGCTTACGGATGTCAAAAATATAGAAGATGTCCAAGGATTTACATCCAGGCACCTGGGCGAGGAAATTACGATTTCTATCGCGCGCGGAAATGAGATATTGAAAAGGAACCTTGTTCCCCGCAGCGACCCTCCCCAAGGCGAAGGCGCTATAGGCATTGCAATGCTCAAGACCGGAGAGGTTTCTTATCCCTTTTATATAGCGCCGTTAAAGGGCGTGGAAAGCACGTTTTTTGTGACGGTTGCTACGCTCAAAGCATTCGGCGGTATAATTTCGGATTTCGCGACTTCCGGGACTTTAAGGGGCGACCTTTCGGGGCCGGTGGGTATTGCGGTCATGACAGGCCAAGTTCAGAAGATGGGCTTTATATTTCTTCTTCAATTTATGGCTTTAATTTCTATAAACTTGGCAATTATAAATACTTTGCCTTTTCCGGCGCTGGACGGCGGACGCTTGCTGTTTTTTGCTATAGAAAAAGTAAAGGGTTCGCCGGTGAACCAAAAATATGAAAAAATAGCGCATACGGTGGGCTTTGCCCTGCTCATACTTCTAATGATTGCGATTACGTTTCGCGATGTCGGGAAGTTTTTATAGATATTCAGGGCTAAATAAAAAACCCCAATTAGGGGTTTTTATATTTTGTTTCTCAATGTTCATGTAGGCCCTCTTCAGGCGAGTCATCATTTTCGCGTAGCTCATTGCGG
>CAJXHR010000056.1 GCA_913054525.1 uncultured bacterium
AACAGCTAGCAGGAGACCTATACGCTCCTCGAGCGCTCGAGACGCGTTCGAATCCCATACTCGCAGCCACTAGCAGCTAGCACGAGATCGTTACACTCTTCGAGCGCTCGAGGAGCGTTCGAATCCCAGACCCGCACCATAAAAACTTGTTATTGTGCGTAATTCGAGTAAAGACCCTATGATGAAAATATCAAAATCAGAATTTATTAAAGGTGTTATCGGGAACGATTACGGCTTGGAAGATAACTTACCGCACGTCGCTTTTTTTGGCCGCTCCAATGCAGGGAAATCGAGCGTGATTAACTCTTTAGTCAGCAAAAAAGACCTTGTAAAAACAAGCAAATTGCCGGGTAGAACGCGTGAAGCGAATTTTTTCCGTATCAATGATTCTTTCTTTTTTGTGGATTTTCCTGGATATGGATATGCAAAACATTCGATATCGGAACGCAACAAAATGATCAAAAGAATTTTGTGGTATGTGGAGTTTTCCAATGTGAGGCCTCAAGCAGTTTTTTTAATTATTGATGTGAGAGTTGGTTTGACTACCCTCGATCGGGATATGATAAAAATTCTCAAGGATAATAAACATACTATTGTCATTGTTGCAAACAAAATTGATAAATTAGCAAAAGGCGCCGCCAAAAAACAGCTTCTCTCAATCCAAAAAGAAGCGCAAGATATACCGGTTATGGGATATTCGGCTAAAACAAACGAAGGGAAAGACGAATTAACCCAAACAATTGCAAGTTTTGTATAATAGAGGTTCGAACTTCGTTCGGCAGATAATCTTCTACCCTAGGAGTAAATAGTGTATACTTAATATATATGGCAAAAGGAAGAAACAAGGCAAAAAGAGAAAAAAAGAAACCGAAGAAGAAAAAGTAAAATAGGCAGCTTTTATATTGTTAGAATCAAGTTTGGTACTGCAAATTTATTACCATTCTTCATCATCCATGTTCTAACAGCCTCCACGACCCGCAGCCACCTAGGAATAATTTCATTCCCCAAAGAATCCCTCAAACACTTACTTTTTTCATCCAGAATACCCGAGCGAGCCCCCTACCGAACTAGGGTATCGAACCTCTATTAAAAATCGTCGTTAGGATGGTTTTTTTGATACAGATATATTTAAAATATATCCCCACGTACACGCAATAGTTTTTTGAATTAATCCGTGGTATATTTAAAGTGAACAACTGTATGATTAAAGTTCTTCCGATTTTTTATTGAATTTCTATAATACTTTGTAATCTAAAATTCGGATGAGTGCGTGTATCATCTCAAGTGAAGTTGGGCGGATTTTTATATTAGTTACGAATTAATTGTGAAAAAGAAAAACGCACAAAAATTGGTAACGAGGATTGAACAAATACCGCTGTATGCTCATGCATATGCTTTTGTTTTAAACTTCGAGCAAGATGAATTTACCGCAATAGATTTGCTGAATTTTGCGAAAGAGCATCAGCTTAAGGGAATTTGCATTGGCACAGATTACGGCAGTAAAAAAAGATTAGACCATGTATCTAAAAAAGAGCTTAAGCATATAAGGGTCTACGCAAGGAAACTTGGACTTCAAATAAATTTGGAAGTAAGCAGTACGAGTAAAGAGGATATAGATTCGGCTGTTAGAATTGCCCGGGAGTTAGGGGTTATTAATATCCGTGTCTATATAAGGCACGGAGGCAGATTATCCGAGGTCATAAAAAGGGGGATTCAAGAGCTGGAATACATATCAAAGAGTGCAGAAAAAAATAATCTACACTTTGTACTGGAATCTCACGAAGTGCTTAAGGCACAGGAACTTATCGAAATAATTAAAAAAATTGACAGTCCGCGCATAGGAGCACTCTTAGATTTTGGCAATATGATTAATGCGCATGAGAAACCGCTAGATGTATTAAAAGTTATGTCTCCTCATATAAGCCAAGTGCACCTTAAGGGTGCTAAAAAAAAGAAAATGGGGAAAGGATATGCGCAGATTGGTGCTCATGCTGGTGAGGACAATTTTCCACACAAAAATATGCTGCGTAACTTGTTACTACTGGGAGAATCGGAACCCCAGATAAAATGTTACGGTCTCGTACAGCAAATAGGGTATTACTCTCCTCCATATAGATTTGGTAACGAGGAGGGAGACCCCCTTATTCCGAATCGTGAGCCAAGTCGAACCTATTTAGACGGTAACAGTTCAGTGCAAGAAGTTTTGCTGGTAGAAAGAGAAAACGCCCATAAGCAGGTTAAGTATGTTAAGAGTCTACTTGATGAATTAAGAAGCGAGGCAGAATTATACTTGCCTGCATCTTAGGAGGGGTGAAGCAGTTTTATTATAGACAAGGAGGTGTCCGTAATAAATTATTATAGACAATAGGGTTGTCGCAAAAAAGTTTTGTAGACATTTTGACTATTTTGGTAAAATTTACCAATTTTTTTTCGCATAATTTTTGAGATTGCGCCAAGGAAGAGTTTTCACGATCCGCCGTCACTACATACAAGTCATTATTTCAACGGCTCAATACTTTTAAAGTATTGAGCCGTTGATTTTGCTTTTTACAGGGTCTGATTTGGGCCGGTTTTTATAGTCCGCGCATTCCACTTTTGCGTGCCGGTTCCCCCCCCCGATCATCCCGCTCGCTGTAAAAATTAACCGTGTAATTATTCGTTTGTTTTTGCTCTAAAATCTATCCACAATGTTATCCACAGAACACGCTGTTGACATAGGTCAAGGGTATGGGAAAATGTATTTAGATAGCGCATCTCGGGTATCGATATCGCAGAAAAGTTGTAGGAAATTCGCCCCTCGAGATGGCTTCCAAAGCGATAAATACAAAAACAAAAAATTCTCCATCATAAATAAACTTTGTTTTTATATTTTTAGTTTATAAGTTTAATTCCGCAAATCTAATGCTAAGCAAAGAAAGCGAAAATTATATAACCCTTAAAGAGGCCGCTAAAATGTCGGGTTACGCGCCGGATTATATTGGCCAGCTAATTCGAAAAGGTAAGCTGCCCGGGAAGCAGGTTTATTGCAGTGTTGCGTGGGTAACGACTGAAGCGGCGGTAAAGCAGTATACTCAAAGCCCCCAAATTAAGCAGGCCCAAAGTAAGCAGAAAAAATTGTCGCTCAAAGGAGGGGCAGCTGAACGTTTTTGCCGGAAAATAAAAACTTGGGCGAAGGAGCAGATGAAATTTACGAAGGTGTATAAAATTGTTTTGTATCTCTCGATTATTTTATCGGTCGGATTTTCTTTGATTCTTTTATATATTTTTTCGGTGAGCCTGGACAACAAGTTAGAGCAAAGAGCGATACAGAAAATAGAAGCTAAAAGTCAGAAAGCAATATCTAGTATTTGAGATTGGGGCATATGGTAAAAATAAACACACATCAAAATACAAAACATATCCTCGTATTTGTTTTGTGTTTGTTTTTATGTTTATCCTACTTTCTAGTTACTGTTATGCCTGTAGCATACGCGGCGACCGGCGTTCCTAAGGTATTAAACCACCAGGGGCGGCTTCTAAACGCCACCGGTAATTTACTGGGAGGGAGCTCGGGGACTGATTATTGTTTCAAGTTCTCAATTTACGACAACGCGACATCCGGATCAGGCACAAAGCTTTGGCCTTCAAGCGCGCCCTCGGGCATGAGCATAAGTGTCAAGAATGGCGTATTCAATGTCGGGGTTGGGGACACGGCGGCCGGCGGCGATACTCTTGATTTCAATTTTCAGGATAACGACACGACTTATCTCGATGTGCAGGTAGCCACTAAAGTCGGAGGAAGTTGTACTAATGGAGACGAAACATATGAAGGTCTTAATCCTCGCCAGCGCGTCTTTGCTGCGGGATACGCGATAAATGCCGATACTGTTGATGGGTTCGACGCCTCGCAGTCAGCAACCGGCAGCGAGATTCCCGCGCTTACTTCCGGGGATTTGACTATCGCAGGATCATTTATGACTACCGCAGGAAGCATAGGCATCGGCGTCTCCTCGCCGGCTTTCCTCCTGGACATTGTCTCGTCAAGCTCTGCTTCCACAACTCTATCCTTGAACAACACCTCTACAGGCGATGCCCAGATACTTCTCCGCAACAACGGAGTGGACAAATGGTATGTGGGATTTGACGACTCTCAGGCAGATGTATTCAGAATTGCAGACACCGCATTCTCCGCCACGAATGCCACGGGACTTACGATTGAGGCAGGAGGCAACGTCGGCATCGGCACAACCAACCCCACAGTTGCACTGGATGTCATCGGAGCCCTCACCGTATCTGGCGCCGTCACCATAACATCAGGATCAATAACGGGAATTACCGACTTAACTGTAGCAGACGGAGGCACGGGCGCGTCAACTGCATCGGGAGCAAGGACAAATCTCGGCCTTGGAGCATCAGATACGCCGCAGTTTGAGCGCCTGGGGCTAGGAGGTGCATCCTCGGCGACTGTGGGACTCTATCTTAGCCATTCGAATTTTAATAATGGAACTAGCCAATACGGCATTTTGTCGGATGCGCAGTTCGGTTCCGGCACAACCGGCGACGCCTATGCCTTAGCCGGCAGGGTGCGAACGGCAGCGGCCGCGTTCACTTTGGGGAATGCTTACGGGTTGAATATTTTCAACCCGACCGTAGGCAGTGGTTCTACAATCACTACCAATTACGGTATTTTAATACAGGACATGACCGGAGGAGGCACCAGTGACTACGGTATCGCCATCGCAGGAGCAGATACCGCGGCCTTATGGATATCCTCTGCCGCAGACAACACAGATGCGGCTAACGGCATAGCATTTGGATTGGGTAAGGATACGAATCTTTATAGAAGTGGAGCAAATACGCTTACTACAGACGATGCATTTGCCGCGGACAGCTTAACCTTGACAACCGATCTTGCCGTAACCCACGGCGGCACAGGAGCATCAACCGCATCGGGAGCCAGAAGCAACCTCGGCCTTGGCTCAGGAGACTCTCCTACATTTACATCTCTCACCGCTACAACAATATTAACTATCAACCATACAGCGGCAGGTGACCCATATATCAATTTTGGAGATAACGGTACAGATACCTGGTACCTTGGCTTTGACAACTCCGACTCCGACAAATTCAGACTTACTCCGGGAGGCGCCTTCAACGCAACCTCATCGGGTATCACCCTCAACGCAGCAGGATTCGTCGGCATAGGCACTACAAACCCATCTAGCGCGCTTGAAATCTCAGGCATTATAACCTCTTCCGGAGACATCATCCCCTCTGCTGAAGACGGAGCAGCGTTGGGATCTACGTCAGCAGAATTCTCCGCTCTCTTTCTGCATGACGATACAGGACTCTACCTGGGCGCAGATCAAGACGCTCTCTTTGCATACGATGAAGCAGTAGACAACAGAGTAGAACTTACCGGAACGGGTGCATCGTTGTTCATAGAAGACGATCTCACCATAGGAGG